>NZ_DATGTT010000069.1:0-6006 GCF_035301675.1 Lentibacillus sp.
GCTTTCCCGTGCTGTTCAGCAATCTGCTTCACAACATCATCTTGTAAAACCGCGCCGCCTTGATTTAGCGGACTCCATGATTCTACATAAATATTATGTTTTTCACAGAAGTGTTTTAACTCCTTTTGCTGTAGATAAGGATGACATTCTACCTGATTCACAGTAGGGGCCACTTCACACTCGTCAAGCAGACGCTGCAAGTGCTCGATATTAAAATTACATAACCCAATCGCTTTCACGCGGCCATCATGGTATAGTTTTTCAAGTGCCTGATAAGTTTCGACATACTCATCATATTCAGGCATTGGCCAGTGAATTAAATAAAGATCAACGTAATCAAGTCCTAACCTCTCTAAGCTTGCATCAAATGCCTTTAAAGTATTTTCGTAGCCTTGATCGCTATTCCATACTTTTGTCGTGATAAACAGTTCTTTGCGTGGAATATTACTTTTTGCCAACGCTCTGCCGACACCAGCTTCATTTTCATATACCTTTGCAGTATCAATGGCACGATAACCGACTTCAAGTGCTTTCGTCACTGCCGCAGTTACCTCTTCATCCGGTACCTGCCACACGCCGAAGCCAAGCTGCGGCATCCGGAGACCGTTGTTTAATGTTATGTATTGCATGGGATCGCTTCCTTTCTTTCATTCTTATCATAATTTTACCACACGAAAGAACCGGATTCGAAATAGATTATTACATTCCGTTCAGCCAGATCTGATACTTTGACTTGCCTTCGTTTCCTCGTTTGATGGCCTGTTTTATTTCTTCGATTTCTTCCGGACTCCACAGTGACTCCATGATACTTGTTCACTTGTTTGGGATTGCGATTATCTCTTTTGTTATGTGCTAATTAATTATAAGTCTTTTCTTACATTTTACTAATAAAATACCGGGGGGGGAAGAATTACAAAAGCAACGCCCAATTTTAATATTTCCATATAAGACAATGTGCTACATCCCCTTAAAATCTGCTGATATATAAACAGTTTTTAAGGTAATAGATTCTATTTCGATTTTGCTGTTTCTGTTATTTGTTGGACTACTTGATTTAGCCATTGAAGTGGTTCTAACCCTAGATCTGGAAAATATATGCCGTCCGCACAACATTGAATGTATTCATTTTTTTCGGAAACTGAATGATTACTTTTCATGAAATCTGACAAAAAGGTAATTGCATGTTCTAGATACTCTTTACTTTCATCTATCAACAATTCCTGTAAGGCTTGTTCTGGAGACTCAATATCCTGATGAAAAGTTCCAGCCAAAAACTGAAAAATAGGTTCTTCCTGCTTATTAGAAGATAACATAGTAGCTCACCTCATCCATCGTAATATTTTTTTAATTTGGATAACCGGTTAGAACAAAATTCCCATTACTATCCTTCTTCAAAATAACTCTAGCATTTGTCATATTTTTAACCGTATCAGAACCTTTTTTTACTCCCCGTCCTATCACTTCTGTTCCCTGATAGGTCAATACTAAAGTTGACTTACTTTTTGGGTTTTCTAACCAAGATTGAACAACTTTCTTGTTGCTTGTATTGCTCAAAACATTATTAACAACTTTTTCAGCTGTAACTCTATCTTTAAAGGTAGATGAACCAGTAATTTTCGGATTTTTATTTATCCTCTCTAATAGTTCCTTATCCGTTTTTCCAACATGCCTTTCAATCAAATGTCCACCTTTTATTTCATGTGCAGCCAACCCTCCACCAGGTGCAAGATCACTTTTATCCCCCGGCTTAACTCTATCGACATTTTTATCAACCTTCCTAGCCCTATGCGCGCCCCGATACAAATCGTAACTCTTATCTACCAATTTAACCGGCTTCCCAAACAAAAACAAACCAGCAAGCATTTTCTCATCAACCGAAGCGTCCGTATCTATCATGGTCCCAATATCACCAAATGCAAAATTCAGACCAGCTGTAGTAATATGACCCATCGTATATGGATCTCCAGCCAAATCAGAATGACCTCCCATTACTTCTCGTTTATTCTCATAAGTTAACGGTTCTCTCGCATAATATTCTCTCTCCCCCTGCATTTCGGGGACATGCTGGGAATTGACTTCTACTGGCTCTACCTCATCCGCCATTACTTCTCCGCTACTTAATTGTTGCAAATACTGTTGTAATTGAATTTCTTCCCCAGGTGTCATCCTGTTTTGTTCCGCTAAGTCCTGAATAAACTTTTGCTCCTTTATATCCTTGGGCTTTACATTATTAGCATTTGCACCATGTTTCCGGTACGTTATCGGAAACAACATATTCGGATACATCATTGCGACATAAGGCCATGCATCTCGATTGAATTGATTCTGCTTTTGCAATGCTGTAAATTCAGCTGGTATATCTGTCTCAATCGAGTTGGCTAATCCTAATTGATCAGACATATTATCCTGCTCGTATGCTTTTACAGTTGCCTTTAACGCGGGGAGGCCTTCTAATGCCATCAAGTCTACATAATCATCAAAACGTCCTGATCCCTGTACGGTGCCTGCCCGCTCCATCGTTACCTGGATATGGTGCAATAATTCATCGATAGAATTATCCTGCTTTTTTTGCGTAAAGGCGTCTAAATCATCCTGCAAATCCACCAACGTTTCTACCGCTTCCCGGTAATAATCCGTTACGTTGGAAAAGTCGGGAGCTATTGCCGTACTGATATCCGACACACTTTCGATGGTCTCATTAATATTTTGTTTCTCATCCTGTAAATCCTCGTATGTATCGTTTATATCCTCCTTAGTATCCTCTAAATAATTCGACTTAATACGAGCATTCAACCTGCTGTCCACTTCGTTTCCAAACGTATCAATATGATCTTGCAATTGTTTATGTAAATCTTCAAATAGCTTGTGAAAGGCACTTAGCAACGTTACATGTACATCGGAAAAGTATTTTTTTGACTGCTTCGCTGCTTTCCCAGAAAAAGAATCCATATTCTGAATGGTTATTATACCCGTTTTCACCTTACCCAACGCCGTTTGAATGTTTCCTTTGTTTTGCATCACGTCGTCCGCGAAGTCTTCTATTTCCATCCGGTCCACTCTTTGTACCATGATTTCACCCTCCTCCCCTTTTTTTATTATTGTATATATTTTACTTTGGGATTGCTAGTAGGCCGGCATTTTAAATTAAAATGGAATTGTCATTTACCTTCTGATCACAGATTAATATGTATAATTATATCCCTTTTCATACATTTACTATATATTAGGGGGGGGTTCTAAAATAGAGCCACCCTAATAACCATGCCATTCACAGAAATGAGAGCAGTTCACTCATCTCCAACCCTTTCCTCCCGCATTTGCTCAATGAGTGCAAACAGATGCGTACCGGCAAAAAGAAAATAATGATCATAAAAGATTCGAAAATTTTAACTAGTGATTTATTATAATCACATATCTTTCTAATGAACTTCTGGTAATTTTTTTCTAAACACACCTTCAAATCTCGGAATAAACACAAGTGCAACACCCACGTTTATCATTGCACCAATGAATAAAGATGGCAAGACCGCGACATAAAACCCTACTCCGAAGAAAAGCAACATTGGCAGTGGGGCTATAAATCCATTGGTAATTATGAAAAACGATCCTGCGACGGCCTTTTTTCCCGATTGATAAAAAAGGCCAAAAAACCATACGATTACTGCCATCTCTGCCGCAACAACTACATGTAAAGGCCCCAGCGGCATACCGCCTAACAACGCTGTTAAAATATGACCAAGGCCTGCCACAACCGCTCCCGTTCTTTTCCCAATTAACACGGAAGCAAATAAAGCAGGGAAGACATCCAATGCAACACTACCAATAACTGCCGGAATTTTAATAGAGGCACCTATAACAGATAAAGCTATGAATAAAGCAAGTAAGCTCATTTTTTTGGCAGACAAATGAATCATCCCCTCCATCCGTTTCTTCTCTCAATCTAGTATATCACAGCCCCGGAACAACAAATAAACCGTTTCCAAGTTGAAGGAAACGGTTTTCTGCTCATTACTAAGTAATGGCTTCACTCAGTGGGGATAATATTTTCTATCTCGGTCCAATCAAATGTCCCTTCACGAATTTTCTTACGTCGATCTTCTGTCATAATATCCGTTGGACGATCCTCATTTGGCCAATATGCATCATGATTTTCCCAAATTTGGCGTTCCCGTGATAATGAAAATGCCGCAAGATCAGCAGCCTCTATTTACCAGGAACTGAATTATCTACTTCTGTATCAGCTCTCTTTCCCTTTAGCGCTTTAATAATCTTATATGAGCCAATAATCAGCATCGGAATTCCGTAAATGATTAACATCGCATATCCCAAAATCGTATACCCGATATCGACAAGTCCGCCGATTCCTACACTGGACAATATAGCCGACAGGAAAAGAGCAATGATCGCAATCAATCCATTCTTTCCTTTAGAAAGTTGCGGTTTGCCTACTTCTTCCAGGTTAAAGTTTACACGATCAATAAATGCGTGGATCAATCCTGTAGCTGTCTCTATTAATGTCCAACCCACAACAACACCAAAAGCGATCACGACCCACAGCCCATAGCCACTTAACATTTCAAGCCAAGGTACTTCTGCTGTGAAGACCTCTTCCGATGGATAAAATCCCATTAAAGAAAAATACGTTAAAAACCATGGAACGGTCATCAATACTCCGGCAATTAATCCGCCTAATAATGTTTGTTTCAGGGAATTTTGCCTTCTGACTGTAAATAAAGCTGCAGGATACACGGCAAGGTTATACCCGACATAAAGCATCCCTGTCCAAATGATCGTCCACATGGAAACTTCCCCGACAAAACTTGTGTCACCTGAAGCAAAAACTTCTTTAGCATCGCCCCATGTACCGGAAATCACCAAAATACCAAAAATAATATATCCGATAAAAAGTGCAGTCGTTCCAAATGTTTTAAAACGTTCAATTAATCTCGTACCATAAAAATTAAGAACACCAGCAAGTGCCGCAATAATAGCAACACCAACCCAATAATTTAATCCAAGCGTACTCTCTAAAATAGACCCTGTAGCAGCTACTACAATGGAAATCATTAAAATAGCCAGTAAGAAATAAATAATATCATACAAAAACCATAAAGGACCCAGAATTTGTTTAACGAGGCTACGGTAATCATAGGCTCTGAACAGGCGTGCCACTTCAAACATTAAAAAAGCCATGACAGCAAAACCAACTAAAATCGTTAAACCGGTTATCCAACCGATCGCCCCGAACTTTCCCCCAAAGGCGACAACTTCACGACCTGTTGCATACCCACCGCCGATTAACGTGGACTGAATAACGACACCGGGTAAAACATACCTGCCAAACGCTCCCTCAAAGAAACTTTGCTTTTTATGCTCGGCCAAATGAAACACTCCTCTCCTCATTGATATATTAAAGTCTATGAGGGAGGGCCACCGGTTATGATCTGCACTTTTTTTATTCATTTCAGATCCGTATTCGAAAACAAAAGCAGTTACCTTTCCAGCAAAGTAACTGCTTCAAGCCATCTATGATCCATAATACAAAAAACAATCCTTCGTATGATCATTCACCATCCCGACTGCTTGCATAAATGCATAGCAAATCGTTGGTCCAATAAACTTAAATCCGCGTTTCTTTAAATCTTTACTCAGTGCTTCCGATTCCAGTGTCATTGCCGGCACATCTGCATGTGTTTCCCAGTGATTCAATATCGGTTCCCCGCCGACAAATTGCCAAATATATTGATCAAAACTGCCAAATTCCCGCTGCACTTTTAAAAAAGCTTGCGCATTCGTAACAACGGAGCGGACTTTGAGCTTATTGCGAATAATCCCTTCATCTAAAAGCAGTGCTTGAATCTTATCCTCATTATAATTACTAACGATTTCGGGATCAAAATTATCAAACGCAGCACGATAATTTTCCCGTCGTTTTAAAATCGTAATCCAGCTTAGTCCTGCTTGGGCACCTTCTAAGGAAAGCATTTCAAATAATTTCCGATCTTC
>NZ_DATGTT010000070.1:0-3287 GCF_035301675.1 Lentibacillus sp.
ATATATTTCCTCTCCTAGAACTTCATCTAGTCTTTCAGGCAAAATACTCATATTATTTTCCTCCTAAAGCTTCTTCTCCTCGTATTTTCCAATAATTAATAGAATCTACTTTTTGAAACGCTCCTCTAGTTGTCTCATCCATTGGATAAAATGGATTCAACTTTCCCTTATAAGGATGTAGTGGAGCTTTTTTAGCATTACTGATATTATGATACCTAGTTGAAGCTTCATACAATGGTCCAACACCTTTTTGTTGTGAATGATGCAATGTTGCAACACTACCTGCATCATCAAGAATAGGAGCAAGTCCGTATTTCGCAGATGCTTCAGCATTTGTTAACCCACGACCTTTTTTAGCCCCTTTTGTTCGGACCACATCCCAATTAATATCTCCTCTTTGATATACTTTATAGGTAAATCCTGTGCCATTTTTACCTGCATTATACTCTACACTCCGAGTAAAATATTTATTATTCTTATAGTCCTTTAGATCTTGATAAGTTTTTTTACCCGCACCCTTAGCATCCAATTTCTCCGCTTGCCATATCAATTGATCCTTCAATTGCTTCCCATCTACCACATTAAATGGAACATAGCCACCTGTTGCTACTTGATATTGTGGGGCATAAGGCAACAAGTTCGACATATCGAATTCTGACACTTTTTTGCTTGCATTTGCAACACCGGTTTTAGCAGCTGTTGTACCACTTTTGGCTGTGGTTGTTCCAGCTTTCGCGACTGAACCGGCGCCTTTAGTACCAAATATAGATGTTGCAATCAGGCCTGATGCATAAGTTATCCACTGAGCGCGGCTTTCTGCATCGCCATTGGCCATATCGCGATCAAAAGATTCTTCTATGGCGTTCTTTATGTACTTGGAAGTATCAATGGGATGGCTCACTGCACCCCACATGGCGGTTCCGGTTTGTATTGGATGTGCTACAGTATTATATACACCAACAACAGCTTCTTCACCAACCTTGTAAACTCCTGTTCCAACTCCTTTGGCAGTAGACCCCGCAACTTTTAATCCTTTCATCAGAAAGTTGTCTTCATCTTCTTCCTTTTCTTCCGTAACAGGATCGCCATACACTTCTTTCATAATCGTTGGCAGAGTTGTTAATTCCAATGCAGTTAATGCGTTAAATGATGAGATGGAATGCTCGCGATGAAAAGTGCGCGTCATTTCACTCATATAACTTTTCATTACATCGAGATCTATTTCTACTTCATGTAACGCTTTTGTCTGTTTGTCATCCAGTTCATGTAGCTGTTCGATATGTAAGTTTACTTTGTCTCTACCTTTTTGAACCGCATGGCTAAACTCTTCCAAATCAAGCGAAGGCAATGACACAATATCAGAAATATTATCCATTACCTTATTGGCCTCATCCGCTATCCCGGTGGCAACTGTTTCTACCTTATCCAGTCCGCGCTGAACATCGTTTTCCATAAAATCCTGCCGTACCAATCCATTCTCATCTGATTCATAGGAATGCACATCGTTTTTAATCTTTTGTAAAACTTTAGCATAATTGATTAGTGACTCATATAGAAAAATCAAAAATGGCTCATGAACTGTTTCATAGAATGAACGAATTGCTTCTCCAGTTTTTCCTTTTAGATAATATTCCAATTCAATGATACCACGTACGCCTTTTTCCCTTTTTATTTCGTCTGGAAAAGAGGTTTCAAAGATTTCGGAAGATCTTTTTAAAGTAGAAACAGCTTGATTAATTGGATGCTGTACAATTTTAATTTCAGTAGACATATACTAGGTATGCCCCCCTTATTCCAGCTCTTCGGTTTCACCGCAAAAATCATTTCGACCATGAACTGGTAATTACTTCTATTATGTAGGATTATTTGAAAACTTTCAACGAGCAAAAGCATAAGTTTTCGTACGAGGGAGGGAACACAAAAACACACCGGTAATCAAAAACCGATGTGTTTCTATCTTAATCTACTTTCAGGATAATTTTCCCGATGTTTTTATTGCCTTCCATATGTTCATGTGCCTGTTGAACTTGATCAAAAGGAAATACGTGATCAACAACCGGCCGAAGTTTGTTATTGTTAAAAAGATCCAATGCTTTGGTGGCAAATTCATTTGTGAGCGCTGCTTTATATGCATCACTTCTTGGTGTAAGCAGTGTTCCTGTCAGCTGGATCCGTTTCGACATAAGTTGTCCTAAATTGAATTTTTCTATTTCTGAACCACCTAATAATCCGATCAACACCCAGCGCCCATCTACTTTTATGCTCGCGAAATTTTTACGCCAATACGATGCGCCGATGAAATCAAGAATCAAATCAACGCCCTGATTGTTCGTCGCTTTGAGGACTTCCTCATCAAAGTTCTGTTCCTTATAGTTGAAACCGTGATCCGCCCCTAATGACCGGCAAAAGTCCAGTTTCTCTTGGGAGCCGGCAGTTGTAATGACATTCGCTTGTCCGATTTGTTTAGCAAGTTGAATCGCCGCCGTTCCGACACCACTTCCTCCTGCATGAATCAGCACGGTCTCCTTCGCTTGTAATTGACCTAACCAAAATAAAGTTTGATAAGCGGTCAAAAATACTTCAGGGATAGCTGCTGCTTCTTCAAATGAAAGGTTTTCCGGAATTACCATCGCTCTCTCGGCTGGCATCACGGCGTACTCCGCATAGCCACCACCATTCACAAGCCCCATAACGCGGGTTCCGGCTTCCACATTTGCCCCAGCTCCTGCTTGTTCAACAACCCCAGCAACTTCGACACCTAAAATCGGGTTGTCCAAATAGCCGGATCTGCTTTTTCGGTTGATAATATCCGTCCGATTAATCGCTGCTGCTTTCACTTTGATCAGTAATTCACCCGTTTTTGGCTCAGGTTTGGGTTGTTCACCAACCTGTAATTGCTCTGCACCACCTGGTTGTTTTACAATGATTGCTTTCATGTGTCGTCCTCCTTCAAATACGTTTATCTTTATAATAGCATTTTTTAGTGATAGAAAATATTGAATTGTTTTGATCATCACCACTTCTTTATTTGGTGTTGGGATTTTTTCAACAGATAATTATCCCTCTCATAAATTTATCTGATATGATAATATCGAAGATGAAAATATACATGAAGCATGCCGCTTTTAACATAGGGAGGGCAGGTTATGACTAAAAACCACGCTTGGATTTTCGGAAGACTAATCATTGTTATACTTACCGTACTCGCCTTTTTATGGGTTACTGCCTGGATTTTTTCGATATCTTACCCCTTCTGGGTGGCTGCACTTCTCGTTTGGATGTTCTAT
>NZ_DATGTT010000071.1:0-15047 GCF_035301675.1 Lentibacillus sp.
AGATGCCACTTTTACCGAGTCCGTTTCGATTATAGGGGTGAGGGAGACTATTTATAGCCGGGTTTAAACGGTTCTATAAAAATCCTGATGAAATAAAACCACAAATAAAAAATAGCATACCACACATGATGTGAATTGGTATGCTAAATATAATTTTATTTTCTACGCTGTAAGTGAATTACTTAGATCAGATTCCATCCCTTTGCGTCTCAAAAATAATTGTTTGGTTCTTGCCTGCAATGGTTCCAAGTGCAGCAATGCATAAGGACACAATCATTAAAATGATTAGCGGAACAGTCCAGCTGTCAGTCCATTCGGCTACAGATCCAAGGAGAAAAGGCCCAAGCGCTGCAACTATATATCCAATTGATTGAGCCATACTTGATAACTGTGAAGACTCCGGGACCGTGCTGGTGCGAAGAACAAAAAACATCATGGCTAAACTAAATGTCGTTCCAGCACCAACACCCGTTAATATGAGAAAAGCAACAATCACATTAGAAGATGTTAGAGAAACACCCAACAACCCAAAGAAAAACAAAAGGCCGGAAACACATGCGATGAATCGTTGGCTATTCATTCTTGCAGCAATAATTGGAACAACAAAATTAGCTGGTATGAGCCCAACTTGAAAAAAGGCAACAAGCCAGCCTGCTTCGCTTTCAGTGAATCCCTTTGTCATTAAAATATCAGGCAGCCATGTGAACAAGCTGTACGGAATCAATGATTGTAATCCCATAAACAATGTCACGGCCCAAGCAATCTTTGATTTAAATAGTGCAGTTGATGGTTGACTCTTCACTTCAGCAAACACCTTTTTACCGGCGGAACGTATAACAGGCATTCGCAGTAATAGCACAACGACAGCCATGAGCGAAAAGATGCTCCATACTTGCATGGCATGACGCCAGTCTAAGGAAGGAATTGAAGCAATCGGCACTGAAATACCTGAAGCAAGTGCACCAAAAATATTCATCGAAACGGAATAAAGGCCGGTCATCAGTCCTACACGATATGGAAAGGTCGATTTAATGAGCCCGGGCATGAGTACGTTACCAACAGCAATCGCTATTCCCAGTAAGAGTGTACCGAAAAGCAGTACCCCAATATCTCCCAGAGACCTGCTGAACACGCCGATCGATAAAAGCACCATAGCCATCAACAGGGTTCTTTCCATCCCAAACGTACTTGATAGTTTAGGAACAAACGGCGAGAAAATTCCAAAGGCAAGTAATGGAAGCGTATTGACTAAACCAATCATTGAATTGGAAGCTTCTAACTCTTCACGGAAAAAAGGTATAAGAGGCCCAACCGACGTAATCGGCGAACGTAAAGTTGCAGCAATAAGTACAATTGCTAAAAGTAATAGAACTGTATAATACCGTTGTTTTGTATCTGTTGTAAGGTTTGGCATATAAAACTCCTTTCCCATAAACCCAGACAAACAATCTTACATTATATCAGGAATCCGGGTCATTAGGAAGAGGGATTTTCATATAGTCTCTGTTAGCAGTCTTAGCCATCCATAAAAAAATCCCAGCTAAAGTATGAGCAGGAACTTGTTTTACAGAATGTAATGGCGTGATATACCTAAGCAAACCCAGCATTCCAGTATCGAATCTTTCAAGGAATGAACGCTCATGTGATCCATTACAAAAGAAATTAATGAACTTCTCGACATTATATGACAAAAACCGGGAAGTGACAGGCACCCAAAAAATGTTTCATTTCATATTCAGAGTGAAATACTCTATACAAAGATGAAAAGGAAAGGATGAGATAGATGCTGGAAATAAAAGGTGAAAATCAAGGTGAGATTTTGGAGGTGACGACTGAGGGGAAAGCGACACAGGATGACTTGCAAAAATTTGAGGAGGCTTTAAAGGCTAAAAAGCTTCAAGAGGATCCTATCAACATCTTGTTTATTTTCAAGAACATTGATGGTAACACTCCAAAAGCATTGTTGGAAGGCTGGAAAATTGTTACCCATCTGAAAAGCATAAAGAAAAGCGCTATTGTCGCAGATGAATCGTTTGTAGGCCTTAACGAAAAAATAGAAAAACTTATACCAGGTGTGGAAATACACCAGTATCCGCTGGAAGAATTGGAAGCAGCAAGAGAATGGCTTCGCGAAGATTAAAAAAGGAGCATACCCATTGTCCCGCCCCGAACTTAGGTGGGACGAAGAGCTTGTCCCTCTGTCCCACCACCAAACCTGCAGTGGTTTTCGACATAATGTGACAAAAACCGGGAAGTGACAGGCACCCAGAACATTACCTTTCCCTTCCCACAAACTCTTGATATTTCCGCCGCTTCTCCCATTCATCGCCAGAAAAGTAATCCAAAATAATAGCCATGTTCAAAAGATGATGACGGGACGTATGCATATAATACCGATAACTGCTCCACTGGTAGCTCTGTGCGTTTATAACCATTTTGGCATCTACCGGATTTAAATGGATATAACGGCTTACTTCCAGCATACCTTCCTTCGAATCAACCGCCTTGCCATAATACCGTTTTTCAAAAACATGGCCGGTGATTCGGTTCTTCGTATTAAAATAATCGGCATAGCGCTTGTTGATAAGGGACATAACTTTGGATATCGGCTGCTCTTTGGAGCGTATTTGCAGGTGAAAATGGTTGGTCATCAAACAGTAAGAAGCAAGTTCAAATGGGGTTTTCTTATCGATTTGTCGAAGGATATGAAGAAACGTTTTAAAATCTCCATCATCTCTGAAAAGCGCCTCACGACGATTACCGCGGCAGACAACGTGATAGAATGAATTGGGCATCCAAATTCGTTTTTTCCGACCCATCGTTACTGTACCATCCCCTTCTGTTGCTTACATCCGTGTGATCGCCGCATTGTAGCATCCCCCGGCAACAGCTGTACATCCACTTCAATACGATACCCTTCAATCCCTTTCAGGCCAATACTCGACACAATCACAGCCACACCACACCTTTTTCCCAGTCATTGGTTAGATATAAGATACGCTAGATTTTGTTAAAAATCAAGAACGTTTGTTTGCGTTTATAATCCTTGAATTTGTCTTATGATGCCAAAAATATATAAGAATTTCAATCTTAGAAGACGTTCACCAGGTAAAACCCTGAAAATAAGGAAAAAGAACAGGATAAAATATTATTTTGGCTAAACGTAAAATTTTTTTCATCCATAAAAAAGCCACCAGTTTTATTCAAACCAGCAGCCCCTATTTAATGATTTCATTCGACATAAAATGACAAAAACCGGGAGGTGACAGGCACCACCCACCACCTACCCAAACACATACCTATTCCGTCCGGCTCCCAGACCGAAAAGAATATATAAAACAGCAATGAAAATCAGCGTAACAAGCGGTACATCCCATACCTGTGTGACGTCATACATATAACCGATCAGCAATGGGCCGATTGCCGCCAATACATAACCAAGCGACTGGGCCATCCCTGATAAATCTGAAGCCTCCTCCGCATTTTTAGCACGCATACCGAGAAGTGTCAGAGCTAACGCAAAATTGCCGCCTAAAGGAATACCGATCGCTATAATACTCACGACCATCGTAAAATAAGAACTGCCAAATAATAGTCCGCAATAACCGCCAACACCGAGCAGGCCGAGTACGACGATAATCCCCCGTTGTGACGCAAATTTTTCCGCAATGACTGGGACAATAAAACTGAAAGGAACGCCAATAAATTGAGCAATCGAGAGCATCCAGCCACCTGTCGCCATATCAACACCATAAGCATATAAAATTTCCGGCAGCCAGGAAATCGTAATGTAAAACCAGCATGATTGAAAGCCCATATAACATGCAATCTGCCATGCCAGTGGAGAAGACCAAATATTATTTCGCTTGTTTGCTTTCCTGTCGGCCGTCACATTTGTGGAAGCTTGTTGTTGTTTATTTTTTATTGACAAGTATATCCAGGTGATAATACCTAAAACCGCGGGTATCACCCAGACAACCATGGCGGCATTCCACCCCAGATTCAACCCTTTTGCAAGTGGAATACTCACTCCTGAGGCAAGCGCTGCTAGCATCGTCATGACCGTTGAATAGATACTCGTCATCAATGCTACTTTAAGCGGAAATTTTTCCTTAATAATGCCCGGCAAAAGCACATTACAAAAGGTAATGCCTAACCCTGCCAGCAATGTGCCTCCAAACAGAAACACCGAAAACGTTACGGACCTGATGGTTATACCGAGGATAAGCAGCGCCAGGCCAACCACAAGCGCATATTCATTCGTTAACACCCTGGCTATCCTTGGAACGAGCGGCGACATGACCGCAAATGCAACCAAGGGCAAACTGGTCAGTAAACCAACACTCCAGTTGGAAAGCCCGATATCATCCCGTATCATGCCAAGCAACGGACCGACCGATGTGATAGCGGGACGTAAATTGACTGCAGCCAGAATGATTCCTGTCACCAGCAATAGACGGTACCATTGATTAGGCTCCCTGTGTGCCAACATATTCTGTTCACCCATAAACGATCACTCTTTCTATAAAGTAAAACTTCATTCAGTGTAGATTTTTTTCCTTCCATTCCCACTGAGTATTAGTTGAACGAATCGGACCTTTACAATCGATCCACCACTTATCTGTTTTCGTTTTCCTGAACATCTTGAAGTGGGATCTTACCTCCCGTTAAGGCGGGATAAGACAATATTATGCTAATATAGCATAGTTAAATGGGATGAGTAAATGGATGACCGTCAAACGTCTTCCAGTAATACAGTGGGGGCTGATTTTTCCCGTCCCTATACCTTGTCGTTTAAATATAACCTCTGTATATTAAAACTATAAGTTATTTTACGAGGAGGCTGGGTATGAACATCGGAATAGTGGGTGCTGGTGCGATTGCGAATTTTTTAATGAAGGAATTCAATCAAAACGAAACCGGTGAGATGCGAATCAAAAGTGTGTTTGTTCGGAATCGGGTGAAATACCAGGAGCTGGAGCATCAATTTGATGTGAAGCTGTTTGATCGCCTTGATGCGTTTCTGGAATCGGGGATTGATCTCGTTGTGGAAGCAGCGAATATTGCGGCGGTTCATGAATTGTTACAACAAATTCTGCCTAAAAAAGACGTTGTTTTAATCAGTATCGGTGCCCTGGCTGATACGGATTTTCTCCGGGAGATGAACGATTTGGCGGAAACGTATGAACGGACGATTCACTTACCATCCGGAGCGATTGGCGGGCTTGACCTCCTGCAAAATGCACATGCAACTGGTGGAGTGACTGATGTATCGATAACAACAAGAAAACCGGCGCGGACGCTGATTAATCATGAAGCTGCAACGGAAGAAGTTGTGGTTTTTGATGGGAAAGCGTCTGAAGCCATTAGGCAATTCCCGAAAAATATTAATGTGTCCATTATTTTATCACTTGCCGGTGTGGGAGTTGAGCAAACCAACGTGACCATTATTGCCGATCCAGCGGTTGAGAACAACATACATACGATTGACATCAAAGGTGATTTTGGAACAGCATCCTTTTCAGTAACAAACAATCCTCTTGCGGAGAATCCGAAAACAAGCTATCTAGCCGCGATGAGCATACTGGGGACGCTAAAGCGCATCACAAATCATATCAAAATAGGTGGGTAGACGGAATGGCAAGTCGAGGTTCTTTGAGTAAATAAAACCATGTGGGCTGCAGAACCTGCTGTTTAATAAGAGACGTAAACTTCCCCCCTATGTTGAGAGCCAGAACGGCCGTCCAATCAATATGCGGCAACAGGATTATTCCAGAGACGATGAAACGAATATTATATGAAAAAGCTATTTTGGATTCAGGTCATCTTGTCGAAAAATTAAAGCACATTTCTGGGGGCCTGTTGCTCTATGTTTCTCGCCCCCAAACTTTTCGGGTGGTGACAAGCACGCAAACTCATTTCTAACCTCAAAATAAAAAAGCAACTACTCTTCCATTGCTAGGCAGTAGTTACTTTTCGTCTTCTTCATTGGCATAAACAACTCGACAATTTTTAGCCAACTTTCTTGCTTTTTTTGGATGCAGTGGTACTTTATCTGGTGAATCATGAATTTCCGCATGATATTTATTAGTCTCGACGGGAGAATAAACAAGGTGAGCACCAATTTCCATACAGTACCCGGCGTTCACGGACACAATCACCCTTATATTCTCCACTCCAAATCTGGAGATAAAACCTGATGTAATGTCAGCTTCCTCTCTGCCACCATCCCGATCAACCGAAACGCCATTGGAATCCTTAAAAATAGCTGAGGACGGCCCTCCGCTATCCTTCTTCCAAAAATTTGGATCCATGATAACATTTCGGTATAACCTTTCATCTTTACGAAATTCGTCCTTCATAAAAATCACTTACAATCTTATTTATTTTTTTTGTATTATTGATTGCTAATTCCTTTTCCAATTCCGTATCATAATCATTCATGAAAAACATATGAATCCCGTCTTGAAAGATTTCAAACTCTAAATAATCGCCATTATTTTTTTCGTATTCAAATTGTATACTTTCTCTGCCTGTAGGAAAAATCTCCGGTTGTTTATCCATGGCTAATAATAATTGTATAGTTTTAAAGACTAAATCTGGTGTGAATGGAAGTGCATCTTTATCATTCCAGTTCTGCTCCAAGTTCAAAAAACTTTTGACTTTGTTTACATTAGACATTTTCATTTGTTCTTCAATGATCTCAGTATAATAATCAGAACGTAATTTGCTGGTGGAGGAATTTTCAACGTCCCTCGAGATCGCTGCTGCAACTCTAGTTGAATTATGTCTTTCATGTTTAGGAGTATAAAATTTTCCATCTGGAATAAGAGTGGCTGACATTATTCATCCCCACTTTCTATACCATTTTCCTTTTCTAATTGTTCAATATGCTGACCTAACCATTGATGAAATGATTTTGCCGAATCAAGGTTCATAACCACCCCTGTTGATATATAGCGAATCACATTTGTCTGATGCTCCTCGGGTTCGATTTCTGCTCCCCCAATAAACTCGCCATCTTCGTTTAACTGCTTTGTTTCTTGATATGGAATAGGATTTCGTTCAAAATAAAAATTCATGACAAGCTCACCCCTGGGATTTACACCACCATATGCTCCATTAGCATAAACTGGATTATAATCGTCAGAAAACTTGTATTTGAAATTAATCGGTATATTCTTCATGAGAATAACTCCATTTCCTCTAACTTAAGTATAATATTCAATTGTACCCAATTCAAGAATAAACAAAAGTGAATAAATTTATTCATTTTTTGTTATAGAGACAAGGAGGTGCTCGAAAACACAGCTAAAAAAATACTACTTTTGGGAACGCCTGCCTTCTTTCCTTGCAAGGGTTAAGAAGAGCGCACACGACTCAACTAGCCAGTAGCATACGCCAGCAAATGGGGTTTAAATAGAAGTACTGTTTATTAAGCGTTATTTTCTGAAGCGTAGAATCAGGAACAACAGCTTAATACAGCAGGCGTCGCCTAGACCCACCACAACAATCCTAAAAACCCCTAAAATATTCAAAACACCACATATATGTTGTGTCTTTTTCCCTCTTCAACAGGGATAATATTCCTTAAGAAGGTGGATAGCTGTGGTTAATGAACAGATTCTAATGCAATTTGTTAGCAGCAATTATGGCATCATCGGAAACGACAGTACTTGGTAAATAGTTCCCCTCCAACCTCTGAAGTGCTGGCTTCTCTTCTTGCACTATGTTTCCTCAACGTAGATCATCCAAACACATTGGCCTCAAATACTATATCCAACCTATCTCACCCAGTTTTTCGAAGCTACAGTATCGTTAAATCCTTTTGGATAGTCTTGGTAATGACAAATTTAATAAGTTTTGTTCGACACATTACGACAAAATTCGGGAAGTGACAGGCACTCAAACCAAGATTTTTGCGCAACTACATCCTATTCACAATAAAATTCCTAAAAATCTCTGTTGCTTTATCAAGTTCCCTGCCCTTTTTATAAATCAATTCAAAGTCCCGTTTAATAGTGGGCATCCCTTCTACAGGGATGGTTTTTAGCTCCCCATTCCGCAGTTCCTGATCAACAGCAAAGCGGGGCAAGAAAGAAGCGCCAATATTATTTTTGACCAGCTGTTTTGCACCTTCGACACTATCAATTTCCATGATGACGTTTGGCTGGGATTTTCCTTTTTTGACAGCGTTATTAATTAATAGCCAATCCATTGTTTCCCTCTTAAATAAAACAAGTGCTGAATCTGCCAACTCGAGTATATTAATAGATTCGTAATCATTAAGAGAATGACTGGGATGAAAAACCAGAATAATTTCGTCTTCCTCTAACCGTCGGGCTTCAATTTCAGGGTGGGAAATGGAGCGTACAATTCCAAGTGAAGCTTCATGATCCACGACCATTTGCATGACTTGATCCGAGTGCCCGGAATAAACAACAAGTTTAATGTCGGAGTATTGTTTATTGAATTCAGTTGCAATCTTAGGAAAAAAATATTCCGCACCTGAAAATACGACCGAAATATGAACTTCTCCCCTCACCATTCCCTTATTGCTATTTACAATTGCCAGTCTGCCATTTTGTATATCTTTAATAGCGTTCTGCGCGTATGGAAAAAACAATTTGCCTTCCTCACTCAATAAGACCTCCGTACTCGTTCTTTCAAATAAAGTACAGTTCAATTCTTTTTCAAGTGCTTTTACCTTCGCACTGATGGATGGTTGGGATGAGTAAAGCAATTCGCCTGCCTTGCTAAAACTGCCTGTTAAAGCGATATGAACAAATGCTTCAAGCTGATCAATATTCATTTATCGTACCCACCCTATAAGAAATGTTAATCGCACTATAAAGTAACTGGATTGGTATTGTCAATTTACCTATTATACTATTTAGGTACAAGATACATTCCCATTACAAGTGGAAATTTTAAAAAAGGAGATGCAAACATGGCACAAACGAAACGGCAAATGCTGACTTCCGTCGAATTATATCAGGACGCCAAAGAAGTTATGCCAGGCGGGGTAACCGCAAATATTAAGCACTTCCCGCCACACCCGATTTACATGAATTATGGTGAAGGGGCTTATTTGTCGGATGCAGATGGAAATAAGTATGTCGACTATTTATTATCTTACGGATCAATGATGCTCGGACACGGCCACCCAGAAATAAAAGAAGCAATCCATTCACAAATGGAACAAAGCGGTACATGGCTTTTCGGAACTCCCCATGAACTAGAAGTAACATACGCCAATAAAATCAAGGAATATTTTCCAAGCATCGACCTCATGAGGTACACAAACTCAGGCACCGAAGCAACGCTGCTGGCCTTAAGATTCGCGGAGGCGTACACCGGCAAACACAAAGTTGCAAAATTTGAAGGGCATTATCACGGCGGCTATAATGAAGTTCTTTTAAGTGTTAATCCAGAAATTAGTGAAGCTGGACAGAAAAATAATCCGAATTCCGTTCCATCCTCGAAAGGAATATCAGCAGCCCAGACAAACGAAACAATAGTACTTCCATTTAATGATGACCATGCATTCGAAATTTTAACAGAACATGCAAGTGAAATAGGGGCTGTGGTTTTGGAGCCGATTCAGGGGGGATTTATTCCTGCAGAAGATGACTTCATGACAAAACTGCGCAATATAACAGAAGAATTGAATATTGTACTTATTTTCGACGAAGTAAAGACAGGATTTCGCACAAACCTCGGAGGAACACAAGCGCTTTATGGAATTAAACCCGATTTAACCGTTTTAGGAAAAGTAATTGGCGGCGGATTTCCTATGGGCGTTGTAGGCGGCAAAAGGGAAATTTTAATGGTTAGCTCCCCTGTTGACGAGGAAACGACTGACGTATTAAAACCAAAAGATGTTCTCTTTCATAGCGGTACGTATAATGGACATCCGATGATCCTGGCGGCAGGTCTAAGGACGATCAATATTTTAGAAAATGAACTGGATCATGTTTTGAACCGAACGGAAAAATTAAAAACCGAGTTGGAAAGTTTATTCTTTAAAAAAGGGATAGCCATGCAGGCCGTTGGCAACGGATCCATGTTTAATGTAATCCTGTCAGAAAAACAAATTCGCAATTACCGTGATTATCAGCAATCAGATATGCAAACAAGGGAGAAAATAGACTACGAATTGCTGAACAAAGGGATATACGCGAAACCCTTGAACCGGTACTCACTATCAACATGCCATAAAGAAGCAGAATTAGAAAAAACACTAAATGCCTACAATGAGGTGTTGGCGGAACTGTGAGTAGATTTCAGAATCAACTTAATTTACGGATAAATAATTGACTAGCTACATTTTTGACAATATAATGAATACTATTAAACATTTATCTATTCTTAAGGAGCTCTCACAAATCTTCTAAGAAGCTATTATTTGTAAGCGTTATCAAAAAGTAGGGGAGATGTTACTGTGAAAGTAAAACGTTTGGCAAGTATTTTGTCGGTGTTATTTGGAGTGGTTTTAATGCTCGGTGCATGCAGTAACGGAGCGAAAAACATCGCTATTGGGCCTCCTGCAAGCGAAACGAATTCGGCATCCAATTTAATCCTGGATGCATATGGTATCGGTGAAGGCGATTTTAACCCGTACCAGGAAGGTTTTGGGGATGCTGCTGAGGGTGTTCAAGATGGCAATATAGATATGTCAATCGCCATCTTAGGTATGCCGGCTGGAAGTATACAGAGCTTGCATGCATCCACCGGTGATGTCAAATTACTTAATTTATCCAATGATGCAGTCGCTCATATTGAGGAAAACAGCGGCTATCAGCAATTTACTATCCCAGCAGGAACATATGAATTTCAGGATTCAGATGTGAATACGGTTGCGGCGCGGGCTATATTAATGGGTAACACAGATACAATTGATGAGGAACTCGGCTATAAGCTTGCGAAAATCATGATTGAAAATGCTGATGAGAATACCCACGCTCAGTCCAAGCAAATGACAATAGAAAATGCACTAAGGGGATCGGAAGGTTTACCTATTCACCCCGGTGCAAAACGCTATTATGAGGAGCAGGGCGTAACTGTAGATAATGAGGTTGCAGAATTATCGGCAGATGAATCAAACCGTAAAAATGAACTGGTGTTAGGTACCGGCAGCCAAGGTGGAACGTACTATCCATTGGGTGGGGAAATGGCAAATGTATGGAACAATCATCTTGATAATGTAAATATTACAAACACCGAAACTGGTGCATCCGTAGAAAACCTTTCAAGTATCCGAGATGGAAATATGGACCTGGGAATGTCCGTCAACGTGCCAGCACTCGATGCCATTAACGGTGAAGGAGACTTTAAGGATGCTAAAGTGGAAAACGCAGCCTTTATTGGCCACATCTATCCGGAAATCGTGCAGATCATAACACGAGAAGCAACTGACCTTGAAAGTTTGGAAGACGTAAAATAATTTATTAAAACCTTATAAGAATACCTTTATAGATATGATTGTACTATTCTATAGGAAGATGGTGGTGATATGATATGAGCAATCAACAAAGTACTGATACACAAGGAGTACTGGACAAATATGATAAAGAAAGCCAATCCCGTACTAATCTGGGTAAATGGGTTTGGCTTATTACCATATTAGGTGTAGGTTTAACTTTTTTCCATTTATATACGGGCTATTTCGGAACACTTCCATCACAAAAACAAGGTGCCGTCCATTTAGGTACAGCTCTGGGGATTATTTTTATACTTTTTCCTGCAAAAAAGGGACTACAAAAGAAACAAAAAGGTGTTCCCTGGTATGATGTAGTGTTGGCACTCACGTCTATATATGTTGCATACCACAAAATATTCTTTTTCGAATCAATCTTGCAAAGTAGAATTTCCGGATACAGCTTCGCAGACATTGTGATTGCCTTTATTGGAATCCTTCTTGTTTTGGAAGCTACACGCAGAACAGTTGGACTTCCTATTGTTATTGTGGCAAGTATAGCTTTGTTGTATGCGTTGTTCGGTGAATACATCCCAACAGATATTTTGTCACATCCAGGTTTTTCTGTTAGTGCGGTAGCAACTGATTTGTGGTTCCAAGAAAGTGGTGTGTTTGGAACGCCAATACAAATATCCTCGAAATATATTTACTTATTTCTCTTTTTCGGTGTAATTTTAATCCACACGAACATCGGAAAAATATTTAATGACATGGCGTTTGCACTAACGGGTAAATATACAGGGGGAACTGCTAAGGCAGCCGTTGCGGCTAGTGGAATGCAAGGCATGGTATCAGGAAGTTCGGTTGGAAACACTGTTGCCTCCGGGTCATTCACTATACCAATGATGAAAAAAGCCGGCTTTAAATCAGAATTTGCTGCAGCAACGGAAGCTTCTGCCTCCACAGGCGGCCAAATCATGCCTCCCCTTATGGGTGCTGCAGCCTTTATTATGATGGAATATTTAGGCGTTCCTTACTCGACAATTATGTTGGCTGCAGCCATTCCCGCGTTGCTATACTTTACAGGCATTTTCATCGGAACGCATTTTGAAGCAAAAAAGTTTGGCATTTTAGGCCTGCCAAAATCGGAGTTGCCAGTATTCAGGACATTATTCGTAAAATATAGCTACTTGCTACTGCCGCTTGCCATGATTATTGGAACAGTTTTGGTAGGATTCAGTCCGCAGCGCGCTGCTTTATTGGGGGTTGTATCCGCATTTCTTGTAAGCTTCATACGCAAAGAAACACGGATGTCAATTCGAGAGATCTTCCATGTACTGGAACAAGGCGCGAGAGTTGCTTTACCGGTTATTGCAGCTGTTGCAACAGCAGGCATCATTGCGGGTATTATCAGCATTACGGGGCTCGGATCCAAGTTTGCCGCCGGAATAATTGCATTATCCAGTGGTTATCTGGTATTGGCACTCCTGTTCACCATGGTTGCCTGTATCATTCTAGGCATGGGGCTTCCAACAACAGCCAATTACGTCGTGACAGCTACAGTTGCGGCCCCAGCATTGATTAATGAGTTTGGGATTGCACCAATTGCAGCCCACATGTTTGTATTCTATTTCGGAATAGTTGCTGACATCACCCCACCGGTCTGCCTTGCCGCTTATGCCGGTGCCGGAATCGCTAGGGCTAACCCATTTAAATCAGGCGTTACAGCAGTCAAATTGGCAATAGCTGCGTTTATCATACCATACATTATCGTCTATAATCCTATACTTGTGCTGGTTGATGTAACACCGTTAAATCTTGTAATAGCTATTATAACCGCAATTATAGGAATGATGGGTGTCAGCAGTGCCATGATTGGATATTTGGCAAGAGCATCAAGAATATGGGAGCGAGCCGTCCTCTTTATTGGGGGACTGCTGTTAATCCTCCCTGAAATTGCAACAAGTGCCATTGGGATTATCCTTATTGCTGTAGTATGGGCAATTCAAAAATGGCAAAAAGATGATACTAGTGGTGGTTTAAGAAAGTCTGAATCACCAATAGAGGCTTAAATCAAAAGGCATCCGACCATATCCTGGAATATAGGGACAGGCTTGTTGACCCGGGTTCTGCGTACCGTCGCGCTTCAACTGCGCTACTATCTCCCTTACTGAGGCGGGACGATGGACCTGTTCCTGTATTCCACCAAAATGAACCCATCTGCCACTGGTTTGGCAGATGGGTTCATTAGTGTGATCTATTCGCTATCTCTGTACCACTCAAGTTCGACAGTTGATGGGCACATTTTTTAACAATCATTATCCACAATTCCCTATACACAAGGGATTTATCCACAGTTAGCATAGAAAAATGACAGTTACCTATAGGCACACATTTGTGGATAACTTCTATTTACATAATTGATCTTATAGGTTATACTATAGGCATGTACTTAAGACGTGTAAGCCGAAAAAATAAAGATGGAAGCCGGGTTGCCTATCTCCAGCTTGCTCATAATGAATGGGATTCGAAGGCCAAATACGCTAAAGCGAAGGTGATCCACTCTTTCGGGCGTGAAGATCAAGTTGATCGCGCAGCCCTTGAACGACTGGCCAACAGTGTTATTCGATTCCTTTCACCGGAGGAAGCCCTACAGTTTCGGGAAGGCATTGGCGAAACAGCTGAATTTCTTTTTGAAGCCAGTAAACGATTGGGCGGTTCCTGGGCCTTAAATCAAATATGGCATAAACTCGGATTGGATGAGATGATTCAAACATTGTTGAAAGACCGAAACCATCAAGTGGACATTGAACGCCAAATCTTTGCTATGGTTGCCAACCGTGCTCTGGCACCAACGAGTAAGCTTGGCATGGAAGGTTGGGTCCAGGATGATGTTGTGATTCCCGGTCTTGATCAGGTCTTTTCCCATCAGCTCTACCGAGCTATGGATGTTCTGTTGGACGTAAAAGATTCGCTTGAAGAACAGGTCTATTACGCCACAGCCGATTTGATGAATCTTGAAGTTGACCTCATTTATTTTGATACAACGTCGTCCTATTTCGAGGTGGAACCTTCTGAGGCGCCGGATGATGAAGGATTACGGGAGCTCGGTTACTCCAAGGATAAACGTCCTGATCTCCTCCAGGTTGTGATTGGCATGGCTGTGACTCGGGAAGGCATTCCCATCAAATGTTGGGTGTGGCCCGGAAACACGATGGATATGACTGTTGTCGAAGAAATTAAGGATGATCTTGTCGGCTGGAAGCTTGGGCGCGTCATCAGTGTCGCTGATCGGGGTTTTTCATCCGAGGATAATCTTCGCTATCTCCAGCGGACAGGCGGGCATTACATTGTCGGTGAAAAAATGCGGTCAGGCAAACCCGAAACAGAGGATGCCTTAGCCCGAAAAGGACGATATCATACGATTCGCGATAATCTGAAGGCAAAAGAAGTTATTGTCGGCGACGGTGAGGCAAGAAAACGCTTTGTGCTTGTCCATAATCCGAAAGAGGCCGAGAAAGAACGCAAACAGCGTGAGACGATTATCAAACAACTCGAGCAGGAGCTCGAAGGGCTCAGTCAGCTGCCGGATAAGCAACATACCAAAGCTGTCTGCAGGCTCAGGGCC
>NZ_DATGTT010000072.1:0-2884 GCF_035301675.1 Lentibacillus sp.
GAACCGCAGGAGATAAAGGAAACACGGCGACCATAGGGAGCCGCTGTTGACTTATCGGACGGAGGTGAAGGAAGTCACGCTAGTCGCTGGGCGCTGGAGCCGGACGTGGCAATTTTTGATAAAGCATTCGTAGAGCCAAAAATTTATACTTTCCTATATAATTACAATGACTAAATTGGATTGGCAGGTGATATTAAAATGGATCAATATCTGCAAGTGTTTGTTATTGTTGCTGAAAGGAAGAACTTTTCACGTGCTGCTGAAGAACTTCATATGACGCAACCTTCTGTCAGCCAATATATTCACACACTCGAAGAAAAATTTGGCACTAAGCTATTGGAAAGAACAAATAAATATGTCCGGTTGAATAAAGCAGGAAATATTGTCTACCATCATGCCAAGGAAATTCTGGGACTCTACGCAAAAACCCAGAACCTGATCGACGACTTAATGAACCAGGCAAAAGGTCCGCTTTCGATTGGAGCCAGTTACACGTTCGGCGAATATGTATTGCCGCGTATACTGGCCACCTTACAAAAAAATTATCCGGAGATTCAGCCGGCTTTAACTATAGGTAATACGGCTAAAATTGCCAGCTTAGTCACAAGTCACCAGCTGGATATCGGAATCGTAGAGGGCAATTTTAAAGATAAGCAGCTGGTTGTAGAAGATTTTGCAGAGGACTATATGGTTGTTGTCGCTTCACCGGCACATAAATTTGCACAGCGCGAAGGTTATGTAGACATTCATGAGTTGGAGCAGGAAACGTGGATTGTCCGTGAAGAAGGTTCGGGAACCCGTGAGGCTACTGAAAAAATGTTTAAACGAATCGGCATTGCGCCATCAAAGAAAATCAATTTTGGCAGCACACAATCCATTAAAGAAGTCGTGGAAGCAGGCCTTGGCATCAGCTTGTTATCCCAATGGGCCATCCAGAAGGAATTAAAGAATGGTGACCTTAAAATAATTAAAGTGGAAGGACTCCCGTTTTCACGGCAATTTTCAACCATTACGCAAACACCATTTCAGACAAAGTCACTGGAAGTGTTTATCGATTTATTGCATAAGGAAAAACCGCTGACGGTGGGATTTGATTAAATGAAAGCTGCGATCGGCTAAGCAAGTTCCTTTCCAATCTGCCGTTTTTGTATTAGGATAGTTATTTGGTGCCGGTATCAACCCGGGTTACGGGAATATTGGCGGGGTAAGTACACATGACCTTGAAAGTGCCGAATATGGGCTTGTGTACGAAACCGGTAGTACTTGTATTTATTGGAGGAACAGCTGATGTCTGATCGCAATAAAGGTATTCTATTATTATTGGTTTCTGCGCTCGGTTTTTCCCTGATGGGGGCTTTCGTCAAGCTGTCCGGTGATTTGCCGACCGCGCAGAAGGCTTTTTTTCGTAATATAGTAGCAGCTATTATAACATTAGGCTTTGTTTTGCGTCATAATGAAAGAATATTCGGGAAAAAGGAGAATCAGAAGCTGCTGCTGTCCCGTTCAGCGCTTGGGGCAGTCGGGATTGTAGCTAATTTTTATGCAATCGATCATCTGGTTTTATCCGATGCTGAAATGCTTAACAAACTCAGTCCGTTCATTCTCATTATATTTTGTGCGATTTTCCTGAAAGAGAAGGCGCTCAAGTTTCAGATTGTCGCAATACTAGTGGCGTTTATCGGTGCATTGTTCATCATTCAGCCGCAATTTTCCGTGGCTATTCTCCCTTATATCGTCGGGGTGATCGGAGCGGTGTTCGCAGCCGGTGCTTATACGCTTCTTCGTGTCCTGGGCAATAAGGAAAAATACTACACAGTCGTCTTTTATTTCTCGTTTTTCACAACGCTTGTATTACTGCCGTTCACGATTTTCCTTTACGAACCGATGAGCTGGCAGCAATGGGTACTGCTGCTGTTGGCAGGAGCGTGTGCGACGGTCGGCCAATTTGGCATCACGCTTGCCTACAAGTTTGCGCCGGCCAATGAGATCTCAATTTTCTTTTATTCAACAGTTGTTTATTCAGCGCTGCTAAGCATTGTGCTGTTCGGGCAGATTCCTACGCTGCTCAGTGTGATTGGCTATGTCATCATATTCGGAGCATCGTTCTATATGTTCCTGAAAAATAACCGGATGGATAAACAGGAAGCAAGGCAGGAAAAGCAGTTGAAATCGTCATAGAAAATAGGGCTGTCCCGGAAATCATTAATTGTGATTTCTGGGACAGTTTTTATATAAAAATGACAGCTCTTCTTCTGATGAAGAGGAGCTGCCATTTAACTGCCTAACTTGGATCAGTTATCGACACCGTAGCTCAACAGGTTTGTGAAAATGCGGTATCCGCCTGGCACTTGATTATTGATCTGACGATAGAATACCAGGTTCGTATATAGATATGTTCCTTCGCCATATTCCGCCATCAGGATGCCTCCATTGAATGCATCTTCATTCGGGTCTGCCATTGAAACAAAGGTCTCATAGCGATCATCCCAGTTCATCGGGAAGTATAAACCCCTCTCCTGCACCCAGTTATCCCAGTCACTTTCGTTGATATCATTCGGATAATTGAACAGTTTATGTTCCGGCTTCAATACATCAACCGGGGCCGTTTCATCTGTCACTCGCCATTCGATTGATGGTTGACCGATTTCAAGAGGGTATGGTGCCGTTGTTTCGGCAATCCAGTTATCCCACGGTTTGTGATACTGGACAACAACATGTCCGCCGTTTTCCGCATATTTAAGCAAACGGTCATTATGTTCGATTAAATCCTCCCTTGCCAGCCTTGCCCGAATTCCGGTAACGATTGCATCATATTGACTAAGGTCTCCGGAGGCCAGGTCTTCTTCAGTCAGTTTGGTGACATCGAATTCTGCATTCTTAAAAG
>NZ_DATGTT010000073.1:0-4255 GCF_035301675.1 Lentibacillus sp.
AGCGACCTTCAATTCTTTTACTTCCGTTCCAAGTTCTTCAGCAGTGGCTTTTTCCTCTTTTTTAATTTGACGGGAAGCATTGTTAAAATCAGTTCCGTCTTCTGCCAAGAACTTTTTAAAACCAGCACTTGTACCTGCACGACTTACTTCAACTGATACATTTTCCTGCTCGTTTATCATATATTCCTCAGCTAATTTGGCCATTAATGGGTAAACCGTGCCAGATCCATCAATCACAACATTGCCTTCTAATTCTGCTGATTCATTTCCTTCGGTTACTGTCTCACTTTCTTCTGCATTTGTTCCGCATGCAGTCATTACAACCGCAAGAGCAATGATGATCAAGAACATGAAGTACCTTTTGAACGTCATAAATAATTTCCCCCTTAGTCGCTTTTATGTTGGAGAAAGGTTTCCTCTCTCAACTGCATTATAACAAGCGAATGTTGAGCCAGTATGAATTACATGTAAAGATTTTGTAAATTCAAATAAATCATGCCCGAACAAGAAGACCCACGACAATGTCATAGCGCCTACTAAATGAGGGCGAATTGCTTTTAAGGGTGGGTGTATCTTACCACAGTGGAAAATACCCGCTTTTGGTGTTTTGCCTAGCCTGTTTCAACGAACAATGTTTGTGCGTGGCGAGTAGTCGCAGTCCCAGAACAAGGAAAGCTTCCTTGAGATACATCGCGGTTTTTTCGAGGAGTCTGTGTGTATTTCACTGCTGGCTCGCATTCATTTCTATGTATAGCTATACTTTTTCATAAACAACAATCTTCACAAAAGGCCCTTTTAGTAAGCTTTATTGCTTTTAATTCTCGTAGTTGATATAAATAGCGACGCACGTGCTGTTTGTTTTCCGCTGCGAACCGTTGCTTTCCGCGGGCAAGGAGGCTCATGGATCACCCGCGAAAAGCGTAGTGTATTTCCGAAGCGGTAACTTATGTCACAGTTTATATCGATTAAGAGGATTAAAGGCAAAAAACTTCACCAATTTTGGATTATCACTGAAACAAAAAAATCATCAGCTATTTTTCAACAGCTGATGATGAATGGAAAGGCTCCTTATATTATCTATAACTCAGTCAGGATCATTTCGCAAAACGCGAAAAGTAGTTCCTAATTCATTTTCCATCCTTTCTATATTGATAACCCTGTCCACTGCCAGTACGTAAAGTAAAACAGGAGTAAGACGAGAATATAAAACGGCATCAGTATGAAGCTGATCTTAAGTAAATCACCTGCTTTATACGTAACTTCGCCTTCTTCATAAAAAAGAAGCAAGGCTTTTGAACTAACTGGAAATGTCACACAATAATTCATTCCGATTAAACTTATAAAAACAACTCCAACAGGATTTGCGCCAATCATTTGTCCAAATAATAATAAACTTGGAATAAAAACAATCGCACGCGTCGTGTGGGATGTAATATATAAATGACTTGTCACTGTTACAATTAATATGAGTAACACAATCAGCCATTCTGAAGCATCCGTAAACAAATGCAATACACCGATCATTTCTTTTTCTATCCAACCTACAACACCGGAATCAACTAACACTTTTCCAAGTGCAGTGGCTGCAGCAACGAATAGAATTAAATTCCAGGATACTGACTTGATCCCCTGTTTCCAGCTGATCACACCATATTTAGGCAACATAAATAGAATAGCCCCGACCATGGTGATGAACGCTATATCATATCCATGAAGGGTTTCCGTCATCCAGGTCATAATCAATACGATAATGAACAAAATTGTCTTTCTTTCCTTTTTGGACATCGGCTGTTTTGCTTGAATACCTTCTTCATTCATCGGTGTATGAAGTGTATCCGTAGATATCTCCTTCGGCCATAACACCAGTTTGATGATAAACAATGACAAGAATGAAATTACAATCGCAAAAGGTGCCCCCCATATAAGCCACTGAACAAAGGATATGGACTCCCCTGTAGATGTTTCCAAAAAGCCGACTCCGATTAAATGGGAACCGGCCCCAATCAAGCTTGCTGATGTGCTCATTAAAATAATAACCGGTACGATGACAGCCAGTACCTCTTTTTCTTTATCAGAAAAATAGTCCCCCAATTGTTTGATAATTGGCATGGATAACGCTGCTCTCCCTGAAGTAGATGGGATAAAAAACGCTGAGATGCATAAGACGTACGTAAGTGATTTAAGAATAAAGTTTTTATTTTTCGCCCGGTTCATCATTGATTGACTAAACCGGTCAGCGAGTCCGGCATTGTTTATCGCTTCTCCAATAATAAATGCGCCGATCATGAGCCAGATAACTTCTTCACCAAATGAATGATATAACAGTTCAGGCTCACTGGCTTTCATGAATACGATAAACACAATAAGCGACACGGCCACATACCCCGCGGGGATTTTTGTGCCTATCCATAGCGTCATTGCTGACAGAAATGCAAATAGCGAGACTTTTGCAGCATAATCCAGGTTATCTATTGTTAAAATAAAGCTAGCGAAAAGAATATGGATGGCTATAATAACTTTTAATCTGGTAGAAAACCTATTGATAAAATCGAAAAAAATACTCTTCTTATCCTTATGCCTGTCTAACCTTGTTGCCATAGGCGTATATCCTTTCTCTGGAATTGGTTCTTTCACCCATTTTCATTCCAATCGTAATTTGGCGTAAAATGCATTCGACACTGTCTTCTATCCATTTTGGTGCTTTGATCATCGCCTGTTCTAATGTTACCGGTTTTTGTGTGATACTTAAATAAGCATCAATACCTGCAGCGTAATTAAGTTCTGCACCCTGGCCGACTGTTCCGGTTATTGCAACTACAGGAATGCCGTATTTTTTGGCAATCCTTGCTACTTCACACGGGATTTTTCCATTTGGTGTTTGAAAATCAAGGCTTCCTTCTGCCGTAATAACAAGATCAGCAGATGCTATTTTGTCCTCCATTTGGATAAAGTTCATTATCAAATCAAAGCGCGGGTATAATTGTGCACCGGTAAATGCAAGCAGTCCGGCTCCCAGTCCTCCTGAAGCACCGCTTCCCGGAGCATGGCGGACATCCATATCCATAGCTTGTTTAATTAATGAAGCGTAATGTTCCAGTGCCGAAGATAACATCTCGACTTGTTCCTGACTAGCCCCTTTTTGTGGACCGAATACTCTAGCGACGCCCTGTTTACCACACAATACGTTTGTCCAGTTACAAGCGACTTCAATTTCAATATCTGGTAATCTATTATCGGAATAAGTTGCGTCGACAGAAATCGCCTTCAACAAATCTTCACCGCCATTTATATTAATCACACGGTGCTCATTATCCAGAAAGCGGAAACCAAGCGCCTGTGCCATACCTGCACCTCCATCCGATGTGCCTGAATCACCACATCCAATCAGTATTTTATCAACCCCCATATTCAATGCATCAGTGATTAATTCTCCTACACCATAGGTCGTTGTTTTTAATGGATTTCTTTGATTATTTGGCACGTGCTTCAATCCAGCAACAGCTGCCATTTCTATCACTGCCGTTCGTTTGTTTCCTTCTACAAAAATTCCATAAAAACTCTCAATCTGCTCACCGACCGGACCGGTAACTTTTTTATAAATCAATTCACCGTTCTTAATTTTACTGATTGCTTTGGCAAACCCCTCACCGCCATCAACCATTGGAATCATATCTGTTTGTATAAATGGATCAAAACGCTTTGCCCCACTTTTCATTGCATGAGCCACTTCCTCAGCATCAAGGCATTCTTTAAAACCCGAAGGTATCATAATAACTTTCATCCTTGCTTCCTCCTCGTAATGATTTGTTACTTACAATAGTACCCTTGGGAAATTAAGGGACAGTTAGGAGGACATTAAAAATTGGTGAGAAAAATATCATTCATGTAACAAGAGTGTAAAGTCATATGTAATTCTTGAAATTTACAAACTCTTTACACCCAATTCATACTGGCTCAACACTCATAAGTTAGTATAGAGATAGAGTAAATACTAGTTTGAAAGGATGGATGCAAATTGTTTAAAAAAGCAGGAGTAATCTTACTTAGTTCAGCACTATTATTTACAGGCGGCAGTCTGGCGTTTGGACCGGAGCAAGGGGAGGCTAAGAAAAACCCACCACCACAGGCAAATCAAAAGGTTGAAAATGTTATCTTCATGGTTCCGGATGGGTATTCAGCTTCTTATGCAACAAACTATCGTTGGTATAAAGGAGAAGAAACGGTGCTAGATTCCATGCTAGTCGGAATGATGCGA
>NZ_DATGTT010000074.1:0-31076 GCF_035301675.1 Lentibacillus sp.
CGTGCAAATTTCTTTCAAATGCATTCTTACTCGACCGTAACACTTTTGGCCAGGTTCCTTGGTTTATCAACGTCACAGTTACGATGCAGTGCTGCATAATAGGCAAGCAGCTGCATTGGCACGACACTGACAAGCGGTGTCAGCAGTTCATGCGCTTGCGGGACGACAAACGTATCGGTATCCTGCTCAAGACCTTTCATACTGAAGATCATATCATTGGCACCGCGTGCAACGACTTCCTGCACATTACTGCGGATGGCGTAATTGACATTTTCCTGTGTCGCGAGAGCAATGACCGGTGTTCCTTCTTCAATTAATGCAATGGTCCCGTGTTTGAGCTCACCGCCGGCAAAACCTTCTGCCTGAATATAAGAGATTTCCTTTAGTTTCAATGCACCTTCCAGACATACAAAATAGTCACTGCCCCGGCCGATGAAAAAAGCATTTCGGGTTGTTCCGAGATTATCCTGGGCCAGCTCTTCAATCGCTTCTTTCTGATCTGTCAGTACTTCCATCGCATTCGCAGCAATAGCAAGTTCCTGCAATGGATCAAAGTCCAGTTGGAGACTTTCAGCCCGTGCCGTGTCGACTGCCAGAATCGCTAAAACCGCGATCTGTGCCGTATAGGCTTTTGTCGAGGCGACAGCAATTTCCGGTCCTGCATGCAGATGCAACGTATAATCTGCTTCACGAGAAAGGGTGGATCCGGGCACATTTGTAATCGTCAATCCCGGATGTCCCATTTCTTTAATTTTAACTAATACCGAACGGCTGTCAGCTGTTTCACCACTCTGTGAAATGAAAACAAATAGCGGGTTCTCTGACAAAAGCGGCATATTATAGGAAAATTCGCTGGCCACATGCACTTCCGCCGGTATCCCGGCCATTTTCTCCAGGAACTGTTTTCCGGCAAGTCCTGCATGATAACTGGTTCCGGCTGCAATAATATAAATACGGTCACACGTTTTCATGGTACTGCGTATATCCTGATCAAGTTTCAGACCGTCATATTCATCCTGGTACTCTTGAATAATACGGCGTATGACAAATGGCTGTTCATCGATTTCTTTAAGCATAAAGTGCGGGTATGTGCCCTTTTCCGTGTCATTTAAATCAATTTGTGCTGTAAACGGGCTGCGATTAACGGCAGTACCGTCCAATTTTTGCACTTCCACGAAATTGCGGTTCACAAGGACAACTTCCTGATCGTAAATTTCCAGATACTGATCTGTTTCTTTCAATGTAGCCATGGCATCACTTGTGACAACATTGAATCCGCCGCCAAGTCCAACAAGCAATGGACTTTTATTTTTGGCCACATAAATCGTTTCCTCGTCTTGCTTATCGATTAAGCCAATCGCATACGAACCTTTCAAGAGGCTTATCGTCTGACGAAATGCTTCTGCTGTGTCCCAGTATTTCTCAGCGTTTTTTTCAACAAGCTGAACAATGATTTCGGTATCTGTTTCACTGCCAAACGCAAAACCGTCAAGATAATCTCTTTTCAAATTCTGAAAATTTTCAATGACACCATTATGAACCAGCACGAAGCGGCCGGATGCACTTTGGTGCGGATGTGCATTTTCCGCGCTCGGCTCGCCATGCGTTGCCCAGCGTGTATGACCAACCCCCATTGTCGACACAGCTGTATCATCGACACGCCGGCGCAACGCAGCGATCCGCCCTTTTACTTTAAATAAATTGATGTCGCCATCATCTAACATCGCAATTCCTGCTGAATCATAACCGCGATATTCCAGCTTTTCCAGTCCGTTCAGTAAAATTTCCTTTGTATCATCATATCCGATATATCCTACAATTCCACACATCGTTGTTTCCTCCTTGATACAAGGGGCAACAAACGACCTCTTTCCTTCAAGCTGTTTTCTGAAAGAATGCTGTTTTTTTATCGTTGACTGAATTTCGAACCCGCTGCAGGGTAGACTCTTTCTGATCATGCATATAAAAAAAGCAGCACACAATACGAAAACAGGTTTTTTCTTTTATGGAGCGTCTTGTTGCCCCTTTCTCGTGATTGTTACGTCTGTCATCTTGCTTTACCCGTTGTACGGCAAGTCGCCTCGCCGTTTTCGGAAAAAGCATTACGACTGAGATGTGCAGTCGGGAGGTATCCGCCGATCAAATTCGATAACCTCCTCCTCGTCAACTATTTTCACTGTCGATCAAAAAATAGTCCGGGCGCTTTAATTATGCTTTAAATCTCTGCTCTCCTTTCTGTTTTTGAATCCACCCTTCATCAAAAGAGTGCTTTTACATTCTAACTGAGATAAAACTCAATGGTCAATACTTTTTGAAATGGGTGGTGTATTATGTGTATGCCTTGATGAAGCTTAATGTGTGGCTCGTATCGCCTCATATTTAGTATACTTAAGGAAAACAAGTAAGGAGATTTTTATGAACATTTCAGATATCCCTCATGATATGACATTCAAATTTGGTCCGAATTTACGGGAAGTTCCATTAAATAAAATGGACATGCTTCACGGTATGATGTATCTTCAGAAACAGCTTGATGATGAAACACTGAAAGAAGCCGAAAAAGGAAAATTACATGGGTTGCTTGGTTATTTTTTGCGGGTGATTGGCGAACTGAATGAAAGTAAGAAGCATCTTAATCAGGCCATAACCATTTTCCGCGAATTAAACCGAAAACAAAGCGTGTTTGTCAACCGGTTGCGTCTAGCCAATACATATCAATGGCATAACGATTTTGACACATCCAATAAAATGTTCGACGAGTTGCTGAAGACTGCCGAAAATGATCCGGATTACGCTGAATACCGGGATTTTGTTTATCAGCATCAGGGCAAAAACCTGTTTGACCAGGAAAAATACCGTGAAGCACTCGATTACTTTCATAAAGCTCTGGAACTCAGAACGGGTAATCGCAACAGTGAACTGATTAAATCGACTGAAACCGCGATCGAGACATGTGAGAAAAAAATAAATAATTAACCCTCTTTTGTTCCTATAATCGAAATAACTAACGATAAAGTGGCATCCTGAAAAAACATTTTTCGGATACCACTTTTTCTGTCGTGAATTCGATTATAGGATTGAGAAGAGATTTCAGCAGGTCTTGAAAAATGCTTTTGTCCCAGTCTCCTCTCTCAATAATAACCATTAAGTATAGCAAGCTCATCAGCCGCCCCCGGAAAGCGTAGTATTTTTCCGAAGCGGTAGTTCGAACATATATCTACATTTTACCAGAATCTCCTGGCTACCGTTCGTTTTTAGTGTTGAACATTTTAGTTTTGACCCAGCCCCCTTCTTTTTAATCCTGATGCTTTTCCAAAAAGTCCAGCATCCGTTTATAAACATTAATTTCATTTTCTTTTTTCGAAAAACCATGCCCTTCATCTTCAAGGACTAGGTATTCGACATCGCGGCCCTCTTCCTGAAGCTTGGCAACGATATTATCGGATTCCTCTTTGACGACACGCGGGTCTTTTGCGCCCTGGATAACAAGCATAGGTTTTGTCATACTCTCAAGATAGGTAACGGGAGAATCCTTTTCAAAGCGTTCCTTATCACGTTCAGGATCACCAAGCCAGCGGTCCATGATTGGCTTCCAATGCGGCGGAACCGAATTCACGAACGTGAACAAATCAGAGGGGCCGAAAATATCTACACATGCCTTGAAGTATTCCGGATGGCGTCCATGCAAGAGCAGAGTCATGTAGCCACCGTAGCTCCCCCCGACGAGAAACAGCTTATCACGGTCACTTATACCATTTTTAAACAACCATTCAATTCCGGCAACACAATCAAGCCGCGGCCCCTCTCCCCAGTCCTGTTCAACCAGTTTAACGAAAGACGACCCATAGCCTGTGCTTCCCCGGAAGTTTGGTGCAAAAATTGTATAACCGCGATTCAATAAACATTGGAACATCGACCGAAACGACTTCCGTTCGGCAGCCTGTGGTCCGCCGTGCGGCCAGAAGATCGTATAGCCATTATCGTTCTCCGGTTTGGCTCTGAACAATAATGATTCAATCTCCATCTCGTCGAACGACTGGTAGGAAACCACCTCTGGTTCAACCATATCATCACTGCTTAATCCGAGCACCCGGTTGTTGGTCAGCTGCTTCCAGTTCTCACCGAATTTTGACCGAAAGATATTATGTGGCGTCGTTGCACTTCTCCCCAAAATATAAAGATTACCCGATTTGGTAACTTTAAGCTGTTCGATCACATCGACCGGCGCTGATAATCTGACCAGCTTCTCCGTTTCCATTTCATACCGGTAGAGTATATCAGTCACACCTTTTTCGGTGACGAGATATAACGTGTTCTTTTCTTTGCTGAATTTCAGCTGCTCAACACTTTCATGTTCAATCGACAGCACTTTGGAGAATTTTTGGTTATTGATATCAAATTTTGCAACATAATTATACTCGCTTTCAAAATCCGTTATGAAATAAATTGTGTTGGGTGCAACAAATACAGGATCAAATGTCACATGAACTTTTTTCGGGTCAGGTGTCAGATCAAACGTTTCTTCTCCTCTTTTGACAAACCCAGTGACATACGTGTTGGCAAATGCACGTAAATACACAAATGCCTCTTCATCGTCCGACACAGCTGCCAATTCAGTGGGCGACACTTCACCGATGTTAAGCAATGTATCCGAATCATTTTCCAAATTGCGGACACGGGCATTCATGAACGACGGGTTCTCTTCTGATGTCATGTAATAGATTCGCTCGCCGTCACTACTTAAGTCAGTGAAAAAGTATTTTTCTTGTGGATCGCCTGTCACTATCGACTTTGCTATGCCGCCATTATACGGAATTGCATAGATCTGATGGTTTTCATCACCATCCTGGTCAAAACCAGCCAATACATAACGGCTTTTAGGATCAAATTTGATAAAGCTGCACGATTCATCCTGGTGGGCAAACAGGTACGGATATGTATCAGGCAGATCCATCGCCCACAAGTTCATTTTGCCGTCCAGGTTGGAACTGAAAATCAGCCGCTCTTCACCAGGACCAACGTCAAAGCCTGTTATCACATGTGTACGGAAAAATTGTTCCACAGTCGGTTTCGGAAATGTGATCATAGTATTCCTCCTCAATGAAATATTAGAATTATTCTATTTGTAAAATAATTATACCGCAAATGATGTGGAATAAACAGGGCTGAATGTTTAGAAAGATTGTCGTATGCTCTTGATGTTTGGCGACTTTTGTTCATCTAAAAACTGCTCCCCTTCCCCGGAGAGCAGTTTTCACAAAACATCTTATTCCTTCATGCCAAGCAAATCATCGATTACTGTCGCTACTTGATCGGCGTACTTTTCACAATCTTCCTTAGTTGGTGCTTCCACCATTACCCGCACGAGCGGCTCGGTTCCGGATGGCCGTACAAGCACACGTCCTTCTCCGTCCATTTCTCTTTCCACACGATCGATTGCTTCCTGGATTTTCGGATTCGTTATAGCATTGTGCTTATCAACTACTTTGACATTTTGTAGCACTTGCGGATATATTTCCATTTCTCCGGCAAGTTCGGACAGCGGTTTTCCGGTTTCTTTGACCACATTAACCAGTTGCAGGGCTGTCAGCATGCCATCGCCCGTTGTATTATAATCAAGGAAAATAACATGGCCGGATTGTTCACCGCCCAGGTTAAAGCCGCCTCTTCGCATTTCTTCCATGACATAACGGTCACCGACTGCTGTCTTATCACTGCGCATTCCATTTTCTTCAAGTGCCTTATAGAACCCGAGGTTGCTCATGACTGTGGAAACAACCGTGTTATGACGCAATACACCTTTTTGATTCATATATTTTCCACAGACATACATGATCTGGTCACCGTCAACAATCTTACCTTTCTCATCGACAGCGATCAGACGATCACCATCCCCATCAAAAGCAAGACCCAGATCCGCATCCTTATCCTTCACAAATTCTTGTAAAGCTCCTGGATGTGTCGACCCAACGCCGTCATTAATATTCAGACCATCAGGCGAAGAGCCGATTGACACAATGTCCGCTTCCAAATCAGCAAACAGGTGTGTTGCCAAGCTTGAAGTCGAACCATGCGCACAGTCAAATGCAATTTTTATATCTTCAAATTCATTATCAATCGTATCTTTCAGAAACGACAGATATTTTTGACCGCCTTCGAAATAGTCATTCATCACACCAATATCCGGACCAATCGGACGCGGCAAGTCATCTTCGCCATCCATCAGTTTTTCAATTTCATCCTCTTCAGCATCCGACAGTTTAAATCCATCCGGCCCGAAAAACTTAATACCATTATCCTTGACCGGATTATGCGATGCGGAAATCATTACGCCTGCTTCTGCCTTCGTCGCTTTTGTCAGATAAGCAACACCCGGCGTTGAAATAACACCCAGACGCATGACCTCAGCACCAATCGAAAGCAACCCGGCGACAAGCGCCCCTTCCAGCATATTTCCGGAGACACGTGTATCACGTCCGACCATAATTTTGGGCTTATCGGTGCCTTTGGTTAATGCGTAGCCGCCGAACCGGCCCAATTTGTATGCTAACTCTGATGTCAATTCTGTGTTAGCTACTCCTCTGACACCATCTGTTCCAAAATATTTTCCCATCTTGATAAACTCTCCTTTATATCCGTTTAACAGCTGCTAAAAGTTCTTTCAAAAGTTGCTCCTAAGGCTTGTGATAATCAAACTAAATTTTTTTCAAATCCATTACGAAATCTCTACGGCAGCTTGTTCGAATTCTCCATTTACTTCGATGGCATCGGGGCTTTCGATTGTAATTGGAACCTCATGTTCTCCTGCTTCCAGCCCTTCTGCATCTATCAAAATATTAAAGTCATCTGCTGAGAGTTCACTGACATCTTCCTGACTTCCTGTCACCGTTATATCCATTTCCTGATTTTCAGGTTCTGTAAATGAAATGTCTTGTCCATTACCAATATTTTCAACATTAATTGGAACTGCTTCAAATGTTCGTGTCTGCTCCAGCTCCACGGTGATTTCAATCGCTCCTGAATCAGGTACACTTGCACCGTCCGGCAAATCGAGCCCGACATCAACCGTACCTGATTCTGTTATATCTGACAGGTCAACAGCCTCGGTCGAAACTTCTTCTATATTCTGTAACACCTCATTTGTCCCTGACACTTCCACCTCATCTGCATTCGCAGAAATGGAGGAGAGTGAATACCCCTCCGGAGGCTCTCCAGTTGTCTCTACACTAACAGGAACGGTTTTACTCGGGTTATTGATTTCGACTGAAGCGTTAATACTTTCAGGTTCAACGAGGACACTCAATTCATTCCCGTTAGCATCATAAACTTTAACAGGGACTTCCCGGCTATCGATTGATTCTGTTGCTTCAGCTACATCGACAAACACCTTTACAATAGCAATTTGGTTAATGACTTCCTTTGAACTTGTAATCGTAACTTGTCCAGGATCTGCCTGCACTTCCCCAATTTCATAGCCATCGGGGAGTTTATCGGTGTTAAAAGGGTCAACTGTAACATCAAATTGTTCCGATTCCCGCTCTTCAATCGTCACTTCAATTGTTTTTGGCTCAATATAGGCATTCAGATCATCGGGGATGCCGCTATGCTGCAGGTCAACAGTATGTTTCCCTTCCTCCAAACCTTCCAGATCAACATAAACATCAAAATTTTTCTGCTGTGCTGTTGCCGTCAGTGTGCCCCTTGTACCCTCCAATGTGACACTGGCAACTTCCGGCACACCGCTGACAACATAACTATCATTATCTATGCGGATATTGACAGGCACATCCTCGACCGTTTGAGCATCATCGCCTGAATCATGCAACAGCCGCGAGTCATTTTGATATTGATCCATTTCAACCTGAACAAACACATACAATGCGATTGCAAAAGCGAGCGATATGCCACGAACGAACCACCGGCTTTTAAACCAATTATCCATTGTCTTCTCCCCCCTGATTGCGTGACTTGGATTCAGAGGCTTTCATGGATTGGGACAAATTTTCGCGCAGGTACTTGCGCAGTCCCTCTTGATCGAGATTCCGTTTTAATTCACCGTTTTTCGTTGCGGAAATGCCTCCTGTTTCCTCGGATACAACGATTGTTATCGCATCAGTAACCTCGCTTATCCCCATTGCTGCACGGTGTCTCGTCCCCAGTTCTTTGGAAATGAACGGGCTTTCAGATAAAGGAAGGTAGCAGGCTGCTGCAAAAATTTCCTCGTCCTTTATGATGACGGCACCATCATGAAGCGGGGTGTTTGGTGTAAATATATTTGTCAGCAATTGATGGGTCAGCTTGCCATTAATGGGGATTCCCGTCTCGGCATAATCGCCCATCCCCGTTTCACGCTCCATAGTGATTAATGCGCCAATGCGCCGCTTGGCCATATACTGACAAGAGCGTGTGATTGCCTCAATTTTCTGTTCCAGTATTTCTTCTTCAGATTTTGAGCCTCTGGAGAAGAGTTTCCCCCGGCCAATCTGCTCCAGTGCCCTTCGAAGTTCAGGCTGAAACAGGATAATAATGACAACAAACCCCCATTTTATGACCTGGTTAGTCAGGTATTGAATCGTATGCAGCTCAAATACAATACTGATACCCCAAATGATCAGGACAACCACAATCCCTTTTAAAAGCTGGATGGCTTTTGTTCCCCTGATCAGCATAATGATTTTATATAAAACATACCAGACGAGAGCAATATCTACGCCGATTCTTAACAGTTCTAAAAGGTCAAATCCCCCATCAAGCATGTTCACACTTCCTTCCGCATATGTACTCTTTCTATCTTACGCCAGAACCCATCTCATTATATCATATTTCGTGTCTGCCTTTAATTATATCGAAAAAATTCAAGTTATCGATCCTGCAGGAAAAAGCCATCAGCAATAGTTCCGAAAACAATAAACCCGAGGAGGGAACCCCGGGTTTTATTTGTATTTATATTTGAGCAATATCTGTCAGCCAATCGGCTGGATCTGTCCCAGCGAAAAGATACTTTTTACCAGATCCTTCAAGTTGAACCAAAGCCATTCAAACATCTGATCCACCTGCTGCAGTTCCCCATTCACCTCTCCGGCAGAGGCCTTAAGCCCTGCCCCTTCAATAGTCTCACCTTCAATCAGCTCACCATTGATTAACCTGACATCACCATCGACCGTTCCATCTATCCGTAAATCGCCATTTTTGACCATCAGATCACCCTTTACAGTGACACCCTCCGGAACGATGACGGTATCACCGCTTATTTCCAAGTTCTCCTGTTTGGAAACGACTAGTTCACCCTCATGATTCCAGGTTGAAAACATCCCTCCGAACATAAAAATAAAGAAAATAGCCGCTGACGTTAACACAGGATGCGCTTTAAACCAGCGTGAGTATTTAATACGTTTTTTTTCAGCAGGCAAGTTTTGCATAACATTATCTTTAAAGTCTGCAGGTGCATTGATTTGCTCGGTATTTTTAACGAGTTTTATTGTGCGTTCGAGTTCATGGAAATGCTTCTGACAGGCTTCACAATCTTCCAGGTGTATGCGCAGCTTGTTTTCTTCCTCTCTGGTCAAATCATGATCTAAATATTTATGCATAAGTTCCACTGCTTCATTGCTGCAATTCATGCGATCACACTCCTTTACACATGACGAAGCTTATTCCGTAATGCTTCGCGACCGCGATGGATTCTGGTTTTGACCGTACCAAGCGGGATATTCACTATGTCACTGATTTCCTGCAGTGAAAACTCCTCTAAATATCTTAAAATAATAACAGTGCGATACTTTGGAGGGAGGGCGGAAATCTCCTGATTAATATATTCCTGAAGCTCCATTCCCTGCACTTCCTCCTCAGGCAGCCGGCCGTCCGTCGCCAGTTGTGAGTACATATCCAACCCATCTGTTCCTTTGATTTCCGCGTCAAGATAGTAGTCCGGTTTCCGTTTTCGTATCCGGTCTATCGTCAAATTAGTCGCAATCCGGTATAGCCATGTCGAAAATTTGCGTTTGTCATCAAATGAATGAATGTTGACATAGGCACGAATAAATGTCTCTTGACCGATATCCTCCGCTTCATGTCTATTACCCAGCATCCGGTAACAGTGCTGGTAAATTTTACTTTGATAAAAGGACACAATGTCTTCATAAGCGGACTGATCTCCTCGTTTTACCTGTTTTATTTTTTCTTTGGTTATCAAATCCATTTTCTGTACCTCCGCTTAGCATGCGGTATTAACCATACGGACTAATACCGTTAAAGGTTTCAAAAAAATATTAAATTGGTTTATCGTCCCTACTAAATGGGTAATTTTATACTACTAATTATACTAAAGTAGGAGGAGCTTTTGTGGATAATCATTCAATATTGTTAAAAAAAATTGAAGAAGGCCGTCATGAAATGCTTGCGCTCAGTAGACAATATGGATTGACATCCCTGGCTGTCGTGGAATCCAGCAAACGACTGGATGATTTGTTGAATCAATACCAAAATGCATCATAATATTTTTATAAAGGTTCATTTCGTATACTTACGAGGTCAGTTCCAGGAGAGAAAAATGCTTATATCAATATAAAAAACATCCTAACTGTTGTTATTTCTTTGTTTTGACTATTATTTTCGCAAAATCTTCTCCATCGCTTTTCCTTTTGCCAACTCATCGATTAGTTTATCTAAATAGCGAATTTCCTGCATGGTTGGTTCCTCGATTTCTTCCACCCGGACGCCGCAGATCATACCTTTGATCAAAGTCCGTGAGGGATTCAGTTGGGGAGCTTCCGCAAAAAAGGTCTCAAAGTCTGTTTGTTTTTCTAGTTGTGCTTCTAATTCTTCTTGGCTATACCCTGTTAACCACCGGAAGATATTATCGACTTCTGTTTTCGTACGTCCTTTTTTCTCCGCCTTTGTAACATAATGGGGATAGACACTTGCAACACTCATTGTATAGATTTTATGTTTGGTCATTATATATCCTCCTGTAATTATTCCGTTAAATGGCTCTTTCCCGCAAGATGGGCGCGCCAGTTATTCTTAATATCCTAGGAGTCTGTCCGATGGAACAAATTTTGTGAATTTATATGCATATAAAGTGAATAATCAATATATAATCATTTTTTGAATAATTATCCGATTCTCTTTACGTTCACTACAACTCATCCGAACAGTCTGGGTCCTGCATATAAATTCAATCCCCAAACTCCCAAATGTGATTTGAAAGCCACCCACTTAAATAATAGGGTCAGTCCCCGCTGTGCTAACGTGTTAGCGTGGCTGGGGACTGACCCTATTATTATCCAATATTCAATACATTTCAAGTTATTACTTACTTATTTCCCGACCGTACCTACATCCGCCGAATGAACGCCATGACGGTAATAGTCCTTATACTCAGGCTTCATTGGTCTTTGGCCGCGGATGATGTCCGCTGCTTTTTCTGCAAGCATCAACACCGGTGCATGGATATTCCCATTCGTCGTGTGCGGCATTGCAGATGCATCCACTACCCGTACATTGTCCAGGCCATGAACCTTCATAGTCAGTGGGTCAACAACAGCCATCGGATCAGATGCAGGACCCATTTTTGCCGTGCTGGATGGGTGGAGTGCCGTTTCCGCGTCATTCGCAACCCATTCCAAAATATCCTCATCTGTTTCAACAGAAGGACCGGGGGAAATTTCCCCTGTGCTATAAGTCGCTAACGCTGGCTGAGAAAGAATATCACGTGAAACACGTATGGCTTCAATCCACTCACGCCGGTCCTCTTCGGTGGACAGATAGTTAAATACAATGCTTGGATGCTGAAAAGGATCACGGGAACGGATCTTCAGGCTTCCTCGGGAGCTGGAGTACATCGGTCCAACGTGTACCTGGAATCCGTGCTCCGTATCCGCTTTTTGACCATCATATCGAACTGCAAGCGGCAGGAAGTGGAACATCAGATTCGGATAATCAACATCCTCATTTGAACGAACGAATCCGCCGCCTTCAAAATGGCTCGATGCTGCCGGACCGGTACGCCCAAGCAGCCATTGCAAACCGATCCAAGGCATTTTAGCTTTGTTTAGACTCGGCTGCTCGGAAACTGGCTGTGGACATGCATGTTGAATATATACTTCGAGATGATCCTCCAGGTTTTCACCTACACCAGGCAAGTCAACGACCGGGTCAATGCCAAGTGAGCGTAAATGTTCAACATCTCCAACACCGGACAGTTGAAGCAATTGCGGCGTGTTAAATGCACCTCCGGCAAGGACTACTTCACCCGCATTTATTTGATAGGTTTTGTCATTCTTTTGGTATGTCACCCCAGTAGCCTGTGTACCATCGAAATCAATACTGGTAACAAAAGCGTGCGTTTCTACTGTTAAATTTTTACGTCGCATTGCAGGCCGCAAATATGCACCTGATGCAGAAACCCGTCTTCCGTTGTGGATATGGCTGTCAAAAGGGCCAAACCCTTCTTGACGGAAACCATTTACATCGGGTGTTCTTGCGTAACCAGCCTCTTCAGCTGCATCGAAAAAAGCTTGAAATAAAGGGTTTTTTGCCGGGCCGCGTCTTAATTTAACTGGACCATGGTGACCGCGGTACTCATCAGACGAATCCGCTCCAAAGGTTTTTTCCAGTCGTTTAAAGTATGGCAGACAATGCGCATAGTCCCACGTTTCCATACCGGGTGAGGATCCCCACCGTTCATAGTCCATTGGATTTCCGCGCTGGTAAATCATGCCGTTTATGGAACTCGATCCCCCAAGTACTTTCCCCCGGGCATGTGCAACTTTGCGTCCATTCATATAAGGCTCTTCATCCGTGGAATAGATCCAGTCATAAAAACGATTGCCTGACGGGTACATTAAAGCTGCCGGCATTTGAATAAACAAATCCCAAAAATAATCACTGCGCCCCGCTTCCAGAACAAGGACGCTTTTATCTTTATCCATACTGAGACGGTTGCCGAGGATAGAACCTGCACTGCCACCGCCCACAACTACATAATCATATGTTTGGTTCATCTGAAATACCCCCTTAAAGATTGTTCAATGGAATACAGTAAATAAAGAAATTTAACAAACATGCAAAAATCTTCTTTTGGTAGTGTTGCAGATTGACAGCTTTTGATTGTGCTCGATGAATCCACCAATCTTGCAAGCTATTCCATCTATTCCCACTGTATTATTCATCTATTAAGTTTATTAAATACATTTTTAACAAGTGGAATAATAAAACACATTTAATTTTAAACTTGTAAATGTCGAAGCAGTATTTTAATTATTGGGACCATAACATTTAAGTTTTAGTTTAATATAGCTCTAAACACCTTCCAGTAAAATGGTTCAGAGTTATTGTTTGTAAAGCATCGATTTCCATAATTTGTTTAAAGAAAATTACTTGAACCAGTGAACGGCTTCAGGTTGTTTGTTACGATAAATGTGTTTCACTTCGGTATATTCTGCCATACCTTCATGACCAAGTTCACGGCCGATGCCTGATTGCTTATATCCACCCCACGGTGCCTGTGCAAAGTAAGGATGGAAGTCATTGACCCAAACGGTACCCATTCGCAAGCGTGCTGCGGCAAATTCAGCCTTATCCAAATCCTGCGTCCAGACGGCACCAGCCAAACCATAAATCGTATCATTCGCTAATTTGACAGCTTCCTCTTTGGATTGAAAGGTTTCTACTGTCAATACCGGTCCGAATACTTCTTCCTGGACAATGCGCATATCGTTTGTACAGTTTGTAAAAATAGTAGGTAAATAGAAAAAGCCGTTTTGCAACTCAGGATCATCAGGGCGCTGTCCGCCGATGGAAAGTGTAGCTCCTTCTTTTTTACCAATTTCCACATAGTGTTCAACTTTCGCACGGTGTTCTGCAGAAATCATTGGGCCACTTTGTGTGTTTTCATCAAAACCATTGCCTAATTTGATTCGTTTTGTTCGTTCAATGAGAGCTTCCACAAATTCATCATGAATGCTTTCTTCAACTAAAAGTCTTGCCCCCGCAGAACAAACTTGTCCGGCGTGGAAAAATACCGCATTTAAGGCCTGGTCAACCGCTGTTTCAAAATCAGCGTCGGCAAAAACGATATTCGGATTTTTTCCGCCAAGCTCAAGTGCGATTTTTTTTACATTATGACTAGCTGCTTGCATGATTGTTTTCCCAGTTTCAATGCCGCCGGTAAATGAAATTAAATCAACGTCATGATTAACAGATAGTTCTGCACCTGTCGAAGCTCCGGGACCAAGCACTAAGTTGGCCACACCCTTTGGTATTCCAGCCTCTTCCATTAGTTTAAAGACTTTAACTGTTGTTAATGGTGTGATTTCACTTGGTTTCACAACAATGGTGTTACCTGCTGCCAAAGCCGGTGCAATCTTCCACGCGGCTTGTAATAAAGGATAATTCCATGGAGTGATTTGTCCACAAACACCGACAGGCTCGCGAACAACTTTACTTTCACTGTCCGGAATCGGTGATTGAATAACTTCACCGCCATTTTTATCTGCTAAACCACCGAAATAAAGAAAAACATTGGCGATGTCTGACATATCATCACGGCTTTCCTGGACTGTTTTACCAGTATCCAATGTCTCCAATTCAGCCAGTTCCTCTAGGTCTCGACGAATCAATGTACCGATTTGATAAACAAGCTCACCGCGTTCATTGGCAGGCAATGTGCTCCAGCTGCCTTCGTCAAATGTCAGTCTTGCTGCTTGAATGGCTGCTTGAGTGTCTTTTTCATTTCCTTCTGCGGCAGTTGCAATGACTTCTTGATTATAAGGGTTAATGATATCCCGTGTTTCTCCGGATTTGGCGTTCACCCACTCGCCATTAATAAACATTCTTTGTAAACTCAAAAGATCACTCCTTTGCTATAGTCATTTTGTTAAATATATTAAATAAAAATTAAATAATTTTAATATGTATATCCTAGCAGCAAACTCATTTATTTGTCAAACGTTGAATAATTATAAAATCTTTGTATCGTTGATGAGACAACCAATAAGAAAAAATGAAATTAATTATGCGGTTTGACAAAATTTCTTTTTTCGTTATTCTGTTATGTAGTGTTTCATTAAGAAAAAATTAAATATATTTATTTTATTTAACAAAAGGGGGGCGAGACTCGCGATTCAATGAAAGTATAAATTAGCTGGTAACACGCTTGGCAAAGGTGTGCTTCTCAATAGTATTTGCCAAAGTTTAACGTAGAAAGGTGTATGTCATTTAATGAGTTTTCGTAAAATAAGTCAATTAATTGTATTAACTATTATTCTTTTTGCACTGGCAGCTTGCGGTTCAAACAGTGGAAGTGAAGGTTCGGGCAGTACATCTGATGAATCTAAAGAAAAGATCACAATTGGTCAGATTAATTGGCCAGAAAATATTGCAATTACAAATATGTGGAAGGCAATTCTGGAAGATAAAGGATATAACGTGGAATTAAAACTTATCGAGATGGGCCCGCAGATGGCTGCTTTAGCTGAAGGAGATTTAGATGTGGCGCCGGAAGTTTGGTTGCCGGTGCAAGATAAGAGCTATTATGAAAAGTATAAAGATGAGGTTAACTTTTTCGAAGATCCTTGGTATGAAAATGGGAAAGTTGGACTGGCCGTTCCGAAATATATGAAAGATGTTAACAGCATTAAAGATTTAAATGAAAATAGAGAAAAGTTCGAAGGCGAAATAACAGGATTTGAGCCCGGGGCAGGAACCATGATAATAACGGAAGAAGTGATTAAAAAGTACGGTCTTGATTATGAATTGGTGGAGAGCAGTGAAGCAGCAATGATTACGTCCATTAAAAACGCGACGGAAAACAAAGAACCCATCGTTGCACCGCTATGGAAACCACATTGGGTGTTTTCTGAAGTGGACTTGAAGTTCCTGGATGACCCCAAAAAGGTCTATGGTGAAGTAGAAAAGATTTATATGGCAACCCGTGATGGATTTGCTGAAGACCATAAAAAAGTCAGTAAATGGATGAAGAATTTTAAGTTGAAGGACAAGCAACTTGGTGAATTGATGGTTAATGTCAAAAACAATGAGGACAATCCCATTAAAGGCGCACAAAAATGGGTGAAAAATAATCAGGATTTGATTGAAAAATGGATGAAATAAATATAAGCGGGGAAGAGACGATTCTCAGCAAGAGGTCGTCTCTTTTTCTGTTTTGTGTAAAGTAATCCATTAACTATTAGCTGTACCTAATCCTAGGTATGTAAGTTGCATGTCGGTAATATTCATTATAAAATGGTAGTAACATTTAATATATAATAAATGAATTTAACAATGGATAATGCCTAGTACGTTGATCTCCGCAAAAAAGAGGTGTCGAAATGGTAGATAATGGAAACAACTTTAATTATGAAAGAGACAAAGAAAAAATCGACCAAGCTGAATCTATCATGGTTAATACGATTTCAGAAACAATGGACCTTTATGGTGTAACCCCCTCGGTGGGGCGCCTGTACGGAATGATGTATTTTAAACATCAGCCGATGAACCTGGATGAAATGAAAGAAGCGCTCGGCATGAGTAAACCAAGCATGAGTACATCTGTCAGGAAGCTTCAAGATATCAATATCGTCCAAAAGGTGTGGCAGAAGGGCTTGAGAAAGGATTCATTCATAGCAGAAAAAAACTTCTTCAATTACTTCTCCCATTTCTTTGGTATGAAATGGGAACGTGAAGTGGATATGTTTTTGGGGAGTATTAAAAAGGCTCAGGAACAACTTAACGGGGTGATTGAAAATAGTCAAACAGATGAAACATTACGAGAAAAAGCCAAGCTGGATTATCAACAACTCGATGAAGCCGTGGTATATTATCGTTGGCTGGGACGGCTTGCTAAGCTTACCAAATCCGGTGAAATATATAATTATATACCCGTGGAAGATACAGATGGGAGGGATTAGTTATAATGGCTAGTTCTTACTCGACGGGAATCCCACCATATGATACGACCTATGCTCAGCCGTATAAGCGCCTGTTTATAGAAAAAAGGCCTGCTTTCCTATATTTTTCACCAAGCTCGTAACGGTGCCTTTGGATAGTACAATGTATTGTTTATAATAATATGTGGTACTTCTGGATGGTCCTGAATTAGAGACTTTGCGTCTTCTTTTGATATATCCAAATGGAGATGCACATCATTTTCCTTTATTAATTCGTGTTCATCGTCTTGATCAAAAAGTCCACTAATTTCACCCACAACATTACTGTTCAGATTTTTAAAATTTCCTAGCCCATTCCCTATAAAATAACCTGTAATGGCGATTCCCAATCCTATCCAAGTAAAGTCAAATTCCATATGAATATCCTCCTGATATTTTAATACATTATTATTCCGTTAAATGGTCCGATTCAGGTACAATGCTTATTCAACTACTACGCCCGATCGTATCGTTTAAGATATTTGAAGAAGGTTCGAGCTTCTTGAAGATACTCTGAAAAAGAGTAATAAGAAAATGCAACAAGAACAAAACAAAACGCTATAGATAAATTCAAAATAATTATATTTATAATAGACTATTACTCATTCTGGGCGGTATAATAAGAGCAGAAGGTTACTCAGGTTATTCGAAAGGAATATGTTTATGTCTAAAAATAACACACGATCTAAAATTCTCAAGGCAGCGGCATATATCGTACAATCAGACGGCATATTGAATTTAACACTCGAAGCTGCAGCAGAGAAAGCCGGTGTAAGTAAGGGAGGGCTATTATATCATTTTCCGTCCAAAGATGCCTTAGTCGCCGGTATGGTACAAGATCCCATGCAAAGTTATATAGATAATATCGAAAAGAATGTTGATCAGGATACTTTACAGCATCGTAAAGGTAGATGGACTCGTTCGTTCATCAAAGGAACATTCGAGCAGAGAAATCCCGATAAAGATATGGACGCTGGGTTAATGGCGGCGGCAACAATTAATCGAGATTTATTAAAGCCTATTCAAGATGCTTATGAACAATGGCAGGATCATATTGACAACGATGGTCTCGACCCCATTAACGCTACTATTTTAAGACTAGCCGTGGACGGTCTTTGGTTTTCCGAAATTTTTGATTTGGCTCCATTAGAAGATGATCGCCGTCAACGTGTCTTAGAAAGACTCATCCAGTTAACGAAGGAGGACTGAACATAGGCGGGAAAGTATTATCTTCTTACTGCTACGGTCGGAGAGGTGATGGGAATAACAACTCTGAAAGCAAGCAAGTTTTAGTCAACTCTCGTCTTTCATTATTGTGATAGCAAGCTATGCTTTTCTTTTTATTTAGGGACTGCTGAACAAACAAAAAATCCACTAATAACAAGGAATCTCGCTTTATGATAAACAGGCGCAAGTGACTAAAAATTTTGGCTTGGTCCTTAGTTCATCATGCCTTCAAGCAACAAGTGAAACAGTCAATTCCATCCAATTCTTGATTATGAACCTTGATAAGACTCTCCGTGATGCTTGTTTGTGCTTTTTATATTTTATAGCCGGAAACCTGTTTTCGGGCTACAAAAGAAAATTTCTTTTATTTTTGGATAAGATATAACTTATTCAGCACCACCAAATAGAAGTGAGCGAACAGCTCACCTCAACATTTGGCTTAGAATCTCTTTGGCTCTATCTCGATAAGGCTGATCGCCCACCATCTATAGTATATTGACTTCCCGTGATAAATTGACTTTCATCAGAAGCTAGAAATAATATTAAATATGCTAATTCGATTGTTTTAGCATAGCGGCCAAATGGAATTGCTTCATCCGTTATAGAGGTTGATACTCCTTTAGTTTCATATTCTTTTTCAAGTTCATTCATCATTCTTGTATCTACACCAGTAGGCTGAATGCTGTTTACTCTGACTTTATCATCAGCAGCTTCTAACGCTGCTGTTTTTGTAAGACCTACCACACCATGCTTTGAAGCAACATATGCACTTAAGCCCCCATCACCAGACCATCCGGCGTCTGAAGATGTATTAATTATACTTCCAAATTTTTGCTCCTGCATAACTAGCAATACATGCTTAAGCCCGAGAAAAGAACCAATTAGATTTACATCGATTACTTTTTTGAACGCATCAAGATCAAAATCGGTAATTCCATTAACGTCACCCTCTATACCAGCATTATTAAAGAAAACGTCAATTTTACCCCATTTATCTAAAACTGTTTGTACATAATCTTTAACTTCCTTTTCTTGAGTAACATCTGCTGTGATAGAAATAATATCCCCATATGTTTTTAATTCGTCTACTGTTGACGTCAATGCCTCGTTGGACAAATCAACTATCGCAACTTTAGCTCCTTCTTGTAAGAAAAGTTGAGCAGTCTCTTTACCAATATTCCCAACTCCCCCAGTAATGATAGCAACTTTATCTTTTAATCTATTCAAATGAACATCCTCCTATTATCAGCTTATGAGATAATTTTCACCAAAAGCGCTTAGCCTTCATTATCTCTATTTACATGCAACATCTTGATCGATGCCATGCAATCATTTGTTGTTCTTCATTTCGTCAATCTTATCCTGGTTATCATCAATCCACTCCTGTGCTATCTGTTCAGGATCTTCTCCATTGTCAATCTTGATAATCATATCTTCGATGTCATCAATGGGTATACTCCAATTACTTAAAAATTCATAAGCTTCGGGTGCATTTTCTTTCAATTCTTTATGTGCAAGAACGTGAATAGAAGAGGGTGTTAAAACCTCTGGAGCTTTTTTATTTGTTAATAATTTTATATCAAGTAAATTAAACATGCTATGTGGACGCCATCCAAACAGTACAACAGGTTCCTCCTTTTCAATTTTTGATTTAGCAGCTGACAACATAGCCGCCTCTGAGGAATTAATCATTTCCATGTCCAGATCATATATATCAATAAGCTTTGGGATTTCTTTTACTGTCGGATCACTTTCTGAAATTGCCAAGACTTCATTATTTACTTTGTCTTCTATACCTTTTAAATCTCCAACATCATTGACATCCTCCATATATTTAGGAACTGCTATCCCTCTTGCTGCATCATCATAACTTGTAGATACCACCTCTATTGAATCGGAAAATTCGTCTAGATAGGTTTTGTGTTGCGGATTCCAGTAATCCATAAATATGTCAACATCCCCTTTTGACAGACCCGCCATAGTAACACCAAGATCAGCCTCAGTGTCTTCTACTTTATAACCCATATTCTCTAATACTATCTTAACTATTTCCGTTGGTGGTACAGTACTTGTCCATGGCGTTATACCTAAAGTTAATGTTGGTTTGTTCTCTTTTTCATTCTCTGCGCCATTGCTATTACCAGTAGCTTCTGAGCCACCACTTGGTGTGCAGCCGTACATAGCTATTGATAAGAAAATTGTTATTAAAATAACAGTTTTCTTCATGTATAAACCTCCCCTAAGTCCACATTTTTTGTTGTGTCAGCCTCGCAGTCTTTATTAGTTTCTGCAGAATATGGGAGCTACGCTACTTCCATAAATCTGTTATTGATTGATTATACCTAGATGAGACTAAGCCTTATAGGTTTATTTGATATAATCACTATATTTGTCGGCATTTTTAATGTAGTTATATTAAGAGTTATAGCGTTGCTTTCGTTTGAATCCTATCACACGCCCTATTTCCTTTGGTTGTTCATCAAGTGTATGACGTTTTGCCAATTCTTGAATTTGTTGATAAATTGCTAACTATCAATCAGTTTATCTGCCAGTTCCTCTCTTCATGGTGTCATAAGGTTTAATTCTTTACGCGCTTCTTCCGGTGTCATTATATCGGAGCCAAGAGTCTGTACAATGCCTACAGCTTTATCAACGAGTTGTTCATTTGTAGCTAATCGTCCTTTTTTAAGATAAAGATTATCTTCCAACCCTACACGAATATGACCTCCTTGTAGAACTGATTCTGCCACTATCGGCATTTGCATGCGGCCAATGCCGAATGCGGCCCATTTGCCATTTTCCGGTATTCGGCTCTTCATATAGGACAATGTTTCAGCGTCAGCTGCAGCCCCCCATGGTATACCAAGGCAGAATTGATATAAGGGGTCACCATCAATGAGACCTTCTTCAATTAATTGATTAGCAAAATTAACCTGACCAGTATCAAAACACTCTAATTCTGGTTTTACGCCACTTTCTTTTACAAGTTTTGCCTGTTTTCGCAACCAATCAGTTGGATTCACGTACAGCATATTTCCAAAGTTGATACTTCCACAATCAAGTGTACACAACTCGGGAAGCAATTTTCCAACTGGCTCATGACGTTCTTCAGGTGTTTGAATAACAGTGCCAACACCACCTTTTGTCGGATCTTCTTCACTTGGAATCCAATCACCGCCACCACCGGATGTTATATTAATAATGACATCCGTTTCAGACTCGCGGATTCGTTCTACTGTTTCCTGAAACAAATTAACGTCATGACTCAACTTTCCTGTTTCCGGATCACGTACATGGAGATGAACAATTGTTGCTCCTGCTTTTGCTGATTTGATAGCTGAATCAGCAATCTCTTTCGGTGTTACTGGCACATGCGGACTTTTTTCAGTCGTGTCACCTGCTCCTGATATAGCACATGATAAAATAACATTTTTATTCAACTTTACCACCTCCCGTTTGTTTAAATGCACAATTGAAAATGCTGCCACTTTTGAAATATCCCATAACTCCGGGGATCCAATCGTAGTATTCTATTCATTCATGAAGTTCAGAAATCATTTCATCCATTGCACGCTCATCATCTTCGGTTAATGTTGGATCCTGTTTTAGTTTCTCAACATTTTTATAACCGTAGACATTTCAAGAATACATAAACGGCCTTAGCTCTTTTGAGTACAGAGCCAAAACCGTTAAACATTATTATTTTCACTGTCTACATGACTGAGATTGGATCATACTCTTGGATAGCTTTCTCGATTGTACGAATGAAAAATCTGTCTGCCGACAAGATACATAAAACCTGTTGGTTTATTGGTTTATCACAACACGTGATGTCAATCCCTTGTCGTCTCGGCTGGTAGCTCTCGACCGAGCCAATCACGATAAAAGGTCTCTAAATACGGCAAGAAATCAAAAACGATCGGGTATCCCGGAGCCGCTGCCTCCACTTCCAGCAGCGTAGCACAGCCCGGGCAAATAAACTCACGAATTTCCATCCAGTCCGGATCATAGCTATGACGTCCAGGATAGATTTCAGCAATCTCTTCTTCTTCATCCCGAACATTAATCACAGCGTTTAATTTCCAGTTGTTAGTGTAATGACCAAACTCATAATCGCAGCCACATTTGACAACTCGCTCGCCTTGAGGCTCACTTTTCTTAGCAACAATATACAAATGCTCACCAATCGGCAACAAGATCTGGTCGTTAAATTTCACCCGTTCTTGAAGAATATCGATGTACTTGAAAAACCGGTCGTCGTCTTTATACTGACTCATAATTGATTTCGTCGACTGCCAAGGCAGCGTACCATCAATTAAGTCACGAATTATTTCCTTATCATAGCTTGCCATCGTTATCACTCCTTACATTGTAAAGTTTTCCGGCAGCTGCCAGAATTCACGGAACTCTTTGGCAAATTGGCCGGAAATACCCATTGTATCCTGATACATTTTATGCACTTCGGTAACAAAGTCCTTTTCCAACACGCGCTCGCGCTCGGATGCAATCCAATCCTTAACAGGCATAGCCTTATTTAACCGGGAGTTTCGGACTTCTTTGCGTCGGGCTTCGGTTGCTTCTGGGTTGACACGCCATGCGTTACACTCCTCGTCATGCTCAAGCACTACAGCATGAGTTCTTTGGGCAATTTCCGGCGTCACATAGCCGTTCTCAACATCCCGGACAACATCCAGCGGGTCCCGCTCGATGGGGTCGCCATAACCGCCTCCGCCATTGTATGAGTGTGCAAACAGATCCCCGGCTTGCAACGGTTTGTCAATATGCGGACCTTCAACCTCTTTCTTCTCACCTTCAACCAACCGGGCCAAATCGGTCGTGTATGGGTCTTTCCCCAACGAGTGAGGTAATGGTTTCTGTTCGTCAATCAACTGCTGAATATTGCTATCTCGCACAGTGAAATGCCTGTGGGCTGTCGGCGCTGGATAGCCACCGCACATGCCGGCGTTGTCATACACACGACTTGAATGTTCGGACGTAGCTATCGTCACTTCGTCTGTATTGTGCATGAGCCAAAGTGAAGTGAAGGCTGTACCGCCGCGGTTGCTGCCGGGTCCACCCGAATCAGCCGCGATGCTTCGCCCTAAGTAGAGCATCGGTATGCCCTGCTCCCAAACTTCCATATTGCCCATGTCAGATTCGGGATTCCAACCAACATAGCCATTATCGATCCCGTCTTTTATACCAAGGGCGCCACTTCCGGCTGCGGAGCACTCAAACATAGCCATACCAAACTGGCTGCCGTACTGACTTTGACCACCCATTTCTACCATTGGACTGTTTACCTGACCGACAAACGCTTCTTCTTTGAATCCCCGGCTCACAAAGCCACGGCTGAGCAACCGCTGAAAAATGCCAAAGGCCGGTAACAGAAGTGCCCAGGACGTGGCCGTCGCTACGGTATGGCGGTCTGGGTTGGTCCAGGTCCCCGACGGTAAATTCATATCTGTAGCCAGCCAAGCTCCGTCGTTCACCTTACCTTCAAAGTTCATAGACTGAGTTAGGGTAACAAATAATCCGCCGTCCATACCAGCTGGCGTACAATTCATCGAGTGATAGCCCCAAGAACCGGTGCCTTCAAAATCCAAATGCATGTGGCCATCGCCGCCCACATCCAATTCAAGCGGGATGGAATATAGCAAGTTTTCATCACCTAAAGGCAAAATTCCAGGTTTACCCTCAGTGAGATGGCCATAAAACGTGTGTCCTCTGTAGCGACCGGGCACCATAAGCTGTTGAACCTTCGAAAGCTGCGCGCGGCGACCTTCTTCAATGAATTCACGGGTAGCCCGCTTGTAGTAGTCCAAACCGACATCATCGATAAGCTCTTTTACCTGATCCCGCAATTCCAGGTTAGCTGCTAACTTTGCTTTGTCGTCGAACATCCAATAGATAGGCATACGGAGGTTCCGTTCCAACCGGATTAGATAGTCTCGGCGCAGCTCGTCTTTCTCACCCACTTTTTCGGCACAAACGAACAACCCTTCAGTAAAACGTTCTTGGGCCAAGTATACGTCACCACCTGGCGTGATGCCGCCGACCTCCAATTCATGAGCGACTGTGCCGGCCCAGCCAACAAGCTCGTCATTATGGAAAATCGGTATAACAACCATTACGTCTGGTACTTGTACCGTACCGATAAAAGCATCATTGTTAGCGAACACATCACCAGGACAAATACCAGGCGAGTCCTCGTAACCATTTTGAATCATCCATTTGATAAACCGGCTCATCGTATGCACATGAACCATAATTCCTGTAGAAAGGCTAATCGCGTCACCTTCAGGGGTGTATAACGCTACAACCATTTCCCCTACCTCTCGCACACCAGGCGAAGCTGAAATGCTTCTGGCCATCTCCCGCGATGCTATCGACATTGATCGAAGCTTTGTGTGCAAGCTTTCATAGCGCATAGGATCTTCCTCACGGTATTTTAATTCCGTTATGCCGGCATAGCAGCCTGTTTCCTGGAATTTTCGATCGTTCTCAAGCAATTGCTCCTTTAGGCCCTTGGCTTTGTTTTCTACTGCGTCATTCATAAGAATCCTCCTTTTTTTAGATTGAATCTCGGTCTACAATACGTTTCCAACTGAGTTTTGCGTGTCCTCGCCGTGTTCGTAGTGCAGAATAGTCCATTCATCTACACGGACCCGGTCCCCCGCTGGAATGACCAAGGTCGTAGCAGGGTGCTCGACAATGGCAGGCCCCTCAAGCACGTTGCCGGGCTTCAGCATGTCCATCTCCCAAAGCTGTGCCTCATGCCACGCACGATTGTAATACATAGACCGCTTTCCTTTGGCGGCCTCGGGATCAGGATTCTTGGACCCCAAAGGACGGCGACTCAGCTCTGGCTTCACTTTTTCCACACGAGCATTTAAGCCGAGTTCCATAATTGTATAACCGGCTGTCCCATAACCGGACACACTGCGGTTAATCTGTTCGTACAGGTCTTCAAAAGCTTGTGTAAGCTTATCTAAATCTTCATCTGACTCTAATTTGGTCACTGGTGCTGCAACTTCGACATCTTCCAGTTGGCCAGTGTAGCGCATCATGGCGAATGGCTCACAAACGACTGCGTCTGCTTCATGACCTTCAGAGACCAACTCAGAACGGGCTTGGGTATCGAGTTCGCTCCAGATTTCATTAATGTGCCGTCGCGCCTCTTCCCTGTCTTTATCCGAAGAATCGGGGCCGGTCATAATATGGACGGATTGGCTGTGCCTGTGCAAGTAATCCGCCGTAGTGCAACCAAAGGCTGAAAATGCTGCCGCAAACGGGAATGTCATGACGCCTTTAAAACCTAGGCTGCGGCTGTACTCAGCCATGTGAAGCGGTCCAGATCCGCCGTAAGCCATCAAGTGGTACTCACCTGGATCGACACCACGCGTCGAAATAATGGATTCAATGGAAGACTTAGCTTCCATCTCCAGCATATTCACCATCCCCTCGGCCGCTTCATAAACGTCAACCCCCAATGGATCGGCAACTTTCTCTTTCAGAACCTGCGTTGCCTTCTCGATATTAAGTTTGACCTTGCCACCGAGGAAGTTATCAGGGTTCAAACGACCCATTACCGCATCACAGTCAGCAATCGTTGGCTCTGTGCCGCCCATATCCATAGCCACCGGACCCGGTACCGAGCCAGCGCTTTCCGGACCTAGACTAACCTTACCTGTGTATGGGTCCACCTTAACAATAGTACCGCCGCCGGCACCGATGGTATCCATCGCTAGTGTCGGCAAATTCAGTTTAAACCTGGCCAAGGTCGGCTCATCTTCAATAGGTACTTTGCCGCGGGTAATTGCCCCAATATCAAAGCTTGTTCCACCCATATCACTGACAATTACTGAATCCGTGCCGACCAACTCGCCGACATGTTTGGCGCCCAAAAGCCCTCCGACTGGCCCCGAGATCATCGTCTCGTGCAGACGAGGATAGCGTACGTCCGCGAGCCCTCCGTATGAAAGCATCGTTTGCATGCTGTGTGGGAAACCATGTTCCTTAGCAGCCGCTTCAACGCCCAGCAGCTGCTCACGGCCTCTAGCTGTTGCATATGCCTCGATAAGCGTGCTGTTTAACCGGGATTGTTCGCGAATGATCGGACGAACCTGATGACTAAAGTAAATCGGGATATCGACGTCATGCTCCGCCAGTACCCTCCGGGCCGCTTCGCCAATTTTCAATTCGTGTTCAGGATTAACGTGTGAATACATGCAACAGATGCATAACGCTTCAATGTCCTGCTCCAAGAGCTCTTTTACACCGCTGACTGCCTCGTGCTCATAAGCGGGAATGACCACCTGACCGAACTGGTCGACACGCTCGGTCACACCGCGTACCCGGCTAAGGGGCACAAGAGGCTCGGGAGAAGCGTGGGTGACTGCATGCAAGCGGTCTTCATAAGAATAACCGGCCCATGACTGAAGGCCTCTTCCCATAAGTATGGCATCTTCCATGCCCCGTGTCACAATCAGACCAATGCGCTTTCCGCTCCTTGATAACAACGTATTTAGCATACCCGTACCTGAATAAAGGACTACCGCCAATTCTTCAAAGGTTTTGTTCACATCCAGGTTCCAGAGACTAGTAGCGTCACGCGCTGATTCAATAAATCCTTCTGATTCGTAATTAGGTGTAGTCGGTGCCTTACCGACAGCGAAGTTGCCTTCTTTGTCCACTAGAATCGTGTCGGTCATCGTGCCACCAGCATCGATGCCGAGCACGAGTGGTGATGTCTGTTTCATGGCATATCTCCTCCTTGTTGATTTTTCTCGATATAATTTTTTTCTAAGGGCACGTAAGATCAATTGCATAAAATCCTGTGCCCTTAATTGCGCCTCTAGAAATAGGTTAACCGTCCAGACGGTTTGTTGTCAATACTAAAAAAATGAATTCCATTCATAATTATCTTTCACCTTATTGGAGATTGATGTTTTGAAGAACCCTTTTGGTGTTCGTAATACTATTTGATTTAGTACTGACATCTTGATCCTTCTAAGTCACCTCTTAATTAATTTCAGCCCCCTATCTCTCTTCCTTTCCTAAAAGCACGCCTTCTTTTTCCTCAGATACTTGATCATTTTGCGTTTCCGATAAAGGTAGTTCGGAATTTTTTATTAAGGTTGATTTCTCCTGCCCAAAATCTTCTCTGACAGATTTAATAAAAGAAATAGTCATCAACACAAAAACCAAAATCATAGGGACACCTACAATAACTGAAGACAATTGAACTGCCTCCAATCCGCCTATGGCCAATATGATTATACCTACTCCTCCGAGAATTAACGCCCAAAATAATCTATGGATTCGGGGCGGCTGCCCGGTTCTACCCAGTTTCTTACTCGCAACAGATGACAAAATCAATGAAGCACCGTCAAAAGTAGTTGCCGAGAATACTAGATAGGCGATTACTAGTAGCGGTATTATAATCGCACTAAGAGGTAATGTATTGATAACCGCCATTATAGCTTCTGTTTGTCCACTATTAACCATTATTGAATTAACTGGAACTAAATTGGATAATTGAAGATTCAATGCGTAATTTCCAAAAACACCAAAAAACACCCAGCAACCCACCGGTCCTATAAGGCATTGGGTAATGATCACTTGTTTTATTGTGCGTCCCTTGGATATCCTGGCAGTAAACAAACCTATTAATGATGAATAACCAATCCACCATGCCCAATAGAAAACAGTCCAATCTTGAGGGAAACTTACATTGTTAATGGCTCCTAAACTTAAACTCATGTTGAAAAAATCGTTAAACATTGTACCTATGGATTGTATGGAATTATCTAGCATGAAGGTTGTTGGGCCAACAAGGAACACAAAGACAAGTATTGCTGCAACAATAATTAGGTTAAAATCTGATAATCTTTTAATTCCTTTCCTAAGACCCAAATATACACTTCCTCCAAATAGAATGACCCAAAGAGCTATAACGATTACCAAGAGCCCAAAAGTTACAGGAATATTAAACATTTCACCCAAAAGTTGTGCGATCATGGGAGCAACCAATCCTATGCTTGTTCCCACTACCCCGATCAAACCAAGCATCATGGCAATATCGACGATTTTACCCGGTATGCCTTCAGAATGCTTACCTAGAATTGGTTTGCAAGCAGCACTAAGCCTAAAGTGAGGTATTTTTTTCACATATAAGGCATATGCCATAGGAATACTGGGAAGAGCATAAATAGCCCACGCGAGTATTCCCCAATTAAAGAAACCATAAGGGATAGCCCACTCTGCTGCACTTAATGTTCCAGATTCTATTCCAAAGGGTGGGGCATTAAAAAAAGTAATTGGTTCGATAATCGATAGGTACATAATTTCCGCACCAATTCCCGTTGTAAAAATCATCGCAAACCAACTAAAATTTGAAAATTCCGGCTTGTCGTCAGGATCCCCTAATTTGATTTGACCAAACTTGCTAAAAACAAGCCAAGCAAAAAAAATAAGTATCATCAATGGAAACAAGACGAAAAGCCAACCAAAATTTCCTGTGATGAAACCCAATATTGTGCCTACAATATTTGCCGCAGCCGAAGGATTCACCCCAACAGGAACTAATCCTAACAGTAAAATTACTAACACAGGCCATAGTACTTTATTTTCAATATTTAAGTTTTTCAAATAACGCACTCCTTTTTAATATAATACTTAAAAAAGTGTTCGTAAATAATGTCACCCCCATTAAGCACCAGCTTTTGCGATCTTAAATAACACCCGTGATAAAGATCTTAAGTCTTCATGGAAATCAAAGTCGATTCGAATTCAAGATGGCCACTTTTCCTCTACATCATTCCTTGATTTTTTCATATTCCACCTCCTCGTAAAAATATTATTTATCTATGGATCCAATGTCTAAATGTAACGTAAATTTTAAACGGTATAAAATGATGGTACACTTTATATTTCTTGTTTAGTTCATAAAAATATTCCTTTATAACGATATATCTGTATTTATTTTAAAATTTCGCGAAAATGCTCAAAAATTGCCATTTGTAGATTTTTTATCTTTGTGATACGGTGCATCTAATTAATTGAGAAGCTGGCATATGACAAGTCACAACAGAATCATCCAATTTACTAGGAGGGATTAAGAAGGCGCTTGTTATTTTGACAGCAATTTTATTATTAATCGTTATATACGGTTGCACATCAAGTAGTGATTCAGAGGGTGTAGGCAATAGCAGTAATACATCGAATGATACAGCTAATAACAAAGAGGAAAAACCAACATTAACTTTTGACAAAACACCATGGACAAGCACTGTACCGCCAACAGCAATTGCATACCTAACTTTTGCATTACTTTCTCGGGTTGATGAGTCTTTCGCCACTTTCACCGCTTCAACGGATAGTGTCATCGAAGCATTGAAGGAACACCATGTCATCGACACGGATCTAAAAGGGCCACAAAATAATCGCAGCTTTCTCCAGGCTTATTTTAATATTTTATGGGAATTGGGATTTGAACCGGAAATTTCGTATTTACGTGACACGTTCGATGTGAACATGACCATAACGGAAGCCGTTGACACCTATTAAAAACGATATGACCAGGCAGAAGCAGAACAAATAAGAATTGTCATAAATACCCTTCAGCAAGATGGAATGATAAAGAATATGAAATACACCACACTACCTGTCATAAACTGGGGAACGCGGGACAGAAGGACTTCAAAAAATAATATATCTTAGGAGTGATCACCTTTGTATAATATGATAAAGGAAGATTATGTTCATTGTGTGTGGCCAGGAACGACACTTCCATTAGGCAAGACTGGAAAATACCTTATAGATTTTTTTAAAGAAAACCACGATATTGATATCCAATACTGCGAGGAAACGAAAACATTGCCGGGGTATGGACCAGAAGGAGGAAGGATTGATCAAATATTCAATGTCTATCTGAACAGTATCGATAACTTTGACAACATTAAACAGAAGATTGGTGCTCAATACGCAAGAGACATCGTACGAATGGGAGATCATCGCCTCTACAAAGAGCGTATATACGTAAGCTATTTTAAACGATTAGAAACTGAACTGTTGAAAGCAGGGGAAATAACAGAAATAGATGTTTACCAAGGTGTCTTTGAATAGGAGGGGCAACGGTACAAGGGATTATTGGGAACAGTCCAGGTCGGTAAGTTCTACCCATGTGCAGTGACTGCATGATCTGGACTGTTTCTCATCCCCGGTTTCCCTCATCGAACATTACCTGTCCGATATATGAATCGACAAAACCAGGAAATGACAGGCATCCGCACGACCTTGTGACAATATGCGCGCTGATTGTTATTCAGTGCCCGATTCTATTAAAAGGTGTGAATGCCAACAAACGATGCGAATACAGCCATAAATAACAAAAATAATGCTAATGGTATACATTTTTCTTGTAATACTGATATTCCACTATCCAATTAAGCACACCTATAAGTAACATCATATATGGCATGAATTCATGGTTCTGTGTAATTAAGCTATAAACTGCCAATATCAAAGCAGTAACCGGTAAGTTAGCCTTATTATTATAATTTTTCTTTAGCAACTATTTGACTAATAAAATCTTATTTTCCCCGTGCTGATTTATGGCCATTATATGCAGAGTATTCTTTATTAAAGAAAAGCGCCCGATTCCTGTTAATACCAGGTTTTATAAAAACGACTCTTTTAATTTTTTGCTATTTCCTTGTTACTGATTCCATACCTCAGCACATTTAATGCTCCCGTAATACCAAGAAATCCAAAAATAATATATCCTTGCATTGAATATTCAACACTCCAAATACCTATAAAGAATGCAATTAAAACAATCATAAATAAACCTGCTCGTAGAGTCATATTATCCCTCCTTGAATCCATTTAATTGGTATTCAACAATTTGGCCCATTT
>NZ_DATGTT010000075.1:0-5285 GCF_035301675.1 Lentibacillus sp.
AGCACACAACCTAATAGACTGGATTTTTTGTCCTATTTTGAATTATGAAGTTGACTCACCCACTTAGTTAATCCCAAATCTTATAGATAACTTTGGTGGGGGGACTTAATTCAGCCGTTCTACACTAGACAGAGAAATCACCGCCATCTATGATGGAACGGTGATTTCTTTTTTTGTGAAGGAAGCACCCACTACTCTGCCGAACACAAATGTAAAATTTATGTAAACTTATTATCCAACGCTTGGTGAATGATAAATTTAATGTTATATTCTTGATATCGTATTTCGATATTGGTTATCGATATAGAAGTTCTAAATAAAAGAGGTGATAAGATTGGAAGATAAAATTTTGCGCAAACTATTTTTAGGTTTTATTCAAATACACATTTTACATCATGCGAAAGAACACCCTATTTTTGGTGCATGGATGCTTGAGGAACTGGAAGAGCACGGTTATAACATCAGTGCTGGCACACTCTACCCTATCCTGCACTCCATGGAGGCAGACGGGCTTTTAATAAAAGATGAACAAAATGTAGAGGGGAAAATCAGAAAGTATTATTCAGCCACTGAAAAAGGAAATACAGTGCTGATTGAGGCAAGAAATAAAGCATATGAACTTTTTAAAGAAATTAAAGACTGAGGTGATTGATATTGGGTAAATATAAAGAACATACAAGATTGAGATCCCTATTAGAAATTTTTCTTATCTCAAGCAGACTCGGTTTCACTTCGTTTGGCGGACCTATCGCTCATTTAGGCTACTTCCATGAGGAATATATCCGGCGAAGAAAATGGATGGATGAAAAGAGTTATGCCGATTTAGTAGCTTTATGTCAATTCTTACCCGGTCCGGCTAGCAGTCAGGTTGGAATGGGTATTGGCGTCATGCGGGCAGGAACACTGGGAGGAATTGTCTCTTTTCTCGGATTTACACTCCCTTCTGTACTCGCACTTATTCTATTTGCCATCCTCCTACAGGAATTAGATATTGCGAATGCTGGTTGGATACATGGTTTGAAAATAGTGGCTGTGGCAGTAGTTGCACATGCTATATTAGGAATGGCAAAAAAACTTACGCCTGATTTAAAGAGAAAAACAATTGCTATATTTGCCTTAGTAGTTGCCCTCCTGTGGCAAACTGCTTTTATACAGGTAGGCATCATATTAATAGCTGCATTTGTCGGTTACCTTTTATCTCAACAACATCAAGCCAGCGATGAAACGGAAATACATTTCCCTATTTCACGCAAATTTGGCGTTATGTGTTTAACACTATTTTTCGGCTTACTTATTGGTTTACCCATGTTAAGAGAAGCAATTTCTTTCAATTGGATTGCCATGTTTGACAGCTTTTATCGGTCGGGATCTTTAGTATTTGGCGGGGGTCATGTCGTGTTACCGTTGCTGGAGCGTGAATTTGTACCTACCGGATGGTTAAGTGAAGAAGCATTCCTGGCCGGTTATGGTGCTGCTCAGGCTGTACCTGGCCCTTTATTTACCTTTGCCGCTTATCTTGGAGCGGTCATGAATGGTTGGCAAGGCGGGTTATTAGCAACTTTCGCTATATTCTTGCCTTCATTCCTGCTTATCTTAGGCACACTACCTTTCTGGAATACGTTACGTCGCAATCCTAAAGTGAAAGGTGCACTTATGGGAGTGAACGCTGCTGTAGTAGGAATTCTGATTGCAGCATTTTATAATCCGATTTGGACGAGTTCGATCTTAGCGCCAATTGACTTTGCTTTTGCAGCAATTCTCTTCAGCATGCTTGTGTTCTGGAAACTGCCATCCTGGGTTATTGTATTAACTGGGGCAATTGGCGGCTGGTTGATGACCATCCTTTAATTGTGTAAAACGTTTTTTTGAAAACAAAAGGACCTTTTTGATTGGGGTCCTTTTGGTATATTTAAGCTATACATGTAAACGATTTAAGAATGACCTTAATCTTTTACATTTATGTCAAATTCCCTTATTTTGAAAAATGTTTCATAATATCCATCAGTTCATCAATCGCTGCTTCGCCATTGCCTTTTTTCACAGCGTGAGCAACACAGTGTTTCGTATGTCTTTCCGTAACAGTGAAGCCTACTTTTTTCAGTGCGGCATTAATCGCTGAGATCTGTACTAAAATGTCTGCACAATAACGGTCTTCTTCCACCATTTTTTGGATACCGCGTACTTGTCCTTCTATTCGTTTCAGCCGGTTGATGACCGCCTGTTTCTCGTCGTCTGTCCGTGGTGTTACCGGATGATCATGAAGATATTCACCCATAATAATCACTCCTCATTTTAACTCTCCCTCCACCATACCCCCGCACCGTATAATTGTCAAATGATACTGCAATTGTTTCCAGCGCGAAATTGACATTTGCCCGGGAAACCCCATCCATCTTGCTCAGTCTTTTTTCAATTTTCGTTGCACATGCCGCACATGTCATGCCGGAAATATCAAACTTTGTTTTTTGTTGCACGACGTGGTAGCCAAGATCTTCTACTTTTTTCTCAAATTCTTCCGCATTTGTTTTAGCCGGATCATAAACGACCGTGGTGCGCTCCAGGGCAAAGTTAACATGTAACATCTTACCCCGCTACGGCATATCCATGTTCTTCAATTGTATCTTTTATGTCATCAAGACTGATTACGCTTGAATCAAACGCTACGTCTACTTTCCCTTCACCTAAATCCACTTTAACAGATGAAACACCTGTAAGCTCTCCTACACTTCCTTCAATTGAATTGACGCAACTTCCGCAAGACATCCCTTGCACTTGTAATGTAACTTGTTCCATTCAAATTGCCTCCTTGTTTTTAACTTCAAATTTATATTACCATACCCATGTAAGGTATTGTAAGGTATTTAAAATGCGAAAATAAAACACTTTTTTCATCAGGGAAGTGAAAAGGTCCCCGCCCCTTCACATACCCTAATGACTATGACTGTGATGACGTGCGGAAAGGTCTTGACCAACTTGACACATAATTGAATCTTCATGCGGCTGTGTTGCATCTTCCAGCTGAATCGTTACATGTCCGATCCCTCTCTGTTTCAATTCATGTTCAATCGTTCGGAGCAGTGTCTGGCTTTCATCTACTGTCATACCGCCATCAACAATGGCATGGCAGGAAAGTGCGTTCTGACCGCTCGTGATGCTCCAGACGTGCAAGTCATGAATACTTAATACCCCCTGGACGTTTTCAATCGTATCGATAACATGATCCAGTTCAATATTTTTCGGTGTGCCTTCCATTAATACATGAACAGCATCTTTCGTTACGCGCCAACCGCTTATCAACACAAGGATTGCAACGACCACACTGGCCAGCGGGTCAGCCCATCCCCAGTTGAAAAATAAAATAAGCAGTGCGGCGACAATAGCACCGACCGAGCCAAGCAAATCACCTAATACGTGCAAATAAGCAGCTCTTAAATTAAGATTCTCTTCTGTGTCTCCACCTCGCATCAATATCCAGGCCACAAGAATGTTTACTAATAAGCCAATGATAGCGATAACGAGCATCCCTGTTGAAGCAACTTCAGGCGGGGTTGCAAACCGTTTATACGCTTCGTAAAATATATACAGTGAAATAGCGATTAGTGTGACACCGTTAAAAACAGCCGCCAATATTTCAAACCGTTTGTAACCAAATGTTTTCCCGTAATTCGCTGCCCTTTCCCCCAGCGTAAAAGCAAGTACGCCGACACCTAAGGAAATAGCATCACTGAGCATATGCCCTGCGTCAGACAGGAGTGCAAGGCTATTTGTAATGAAACCGCCGATAACTTCAATTATCATGTATGCACTAATAATGAAAAAACTGATCATTAATGCCTTTTTATTCGCACCATGCGTATGGTCATGTCCGTGATCATGATCATGTCCCAATGGTAAAGCCTCCTTTTATTATTTACATATATGCTCATATATTCATATATAGGCTATGTCTGTTTCTGTTTAAGGAATGAACGCTTCAGCAATGAGAAGCATGATCAATCATTTGCGCAAGCATCAGCATGACGTGTTCATCGTCGTGCGAATAGTATAGTGTTGTTCCTTCCCGCCGGTATTTTACAAGCTTCAGGTTTTTTAACGTTCTTAGTTGATGCGATACAGTTGACTGTCTGAGAGATAATGCCTCAGCAATCCCGTTTACTGCATATTCTTTATGAAAGAGCAAATGCAGTATCCGGATTCTTGTCGGATCACCGAGCGCTTTAAATGTCTGAGACACGGTAAGTAACGTTTCTTCATCCAGTTCCGGTGACGCTTCTTTCTCATGCTGTCTCATTATGTTTCCCTCCTTGTTCAAACTTAGTCATTCCTTATATATGAATAAATTAACATATAAGCATATAGGTTGCAACAGTGAAGATGACGTCAGATCCTGATTACAATACTATTGTCATGGAAAATGTCGATGTCAGCAATATCAATGTATAAAAGCTTTTAGATTTATTTAACTAAGAAGAGTAAAATCAGTGTGGTTTTCTTTTAACAAATTGCAACAATCGAAAGAAACGGATCAAAAAATCACTGCTGTTTTAATGCAGTGATTTCCCCCGATTTTCAACTCTCCATATACCTATACAACGTCGATTTACTAATCCCGGTTTCATTTTTTATTTCTGCTAAACTATATTTTTTACTCTCATACATTTGAATCGCGCGCTGCACATTTTCATCAGGCTTTCTCGGTCTTCCTGCGGTAACACCCTTTTGCTTCGCCTTTGACAAACCTTTCTTTGTTTTTTCACTGATGACATCACTTTGAAATGTTGCAAGATGTTTTACAATGTGGCTAAATGAATAACCGGCAGTACAGCTTGTATCAATTCCCTCTTGAAACGTTTGAAGATAAGCGCCTTTCCGCTCAATTGATTCCAATATTTCAACAAGATGGCGCGTTGAATCTGCTATTGTATAAAGTTTCACTACGATGATTTTATCGCCTTGATTAAGATTTTTTATTAAGTCTTCCAGGTGAACTCTCCGTTTAGCGGATGCATGTGCCTCTGCAATAATCTTCGTACACTTTTTTTCTTGTAACATTCCAAGCTGATGTTTACAATCTAGATCATCTTGATCGGGTCTCATATATCCTATTAACATCTGTAATCTCCTTGCTATGAAATCGCTATTTTCTATCCTATCCTAAATTTATATGAATTTCGTCCTGAAATGGTTCCTTTTTGGGACGAATAATGTTAAACTATTTCTATTGCAATCTGACAGATATTATATATATAAAAGGAGTAAATGTATAGTGGTTGAAAAAATAAAAA
>NZ_DATGTT010000076.1:0-24293 GCF_035301675.1 Lentibacillus sp.
CCGATGGCATAATCATCGATGGATTCTGCGATTTTAAGGCTTTTTATATTCGCCCACACTAGAAAAATAACGTAAAAACAAAATACGACTATGTACCAAATCATAGAACATCACCTGACCTTCTTTTTATTTATATTTGAACAGACGACCAGTCGCACCCCAGCGTTTAACGCCGGACTTCTCGACCTTATAGCATAAGAACGTGTTCAACACCACGCTAAACAACATGATCGCCACCCAGATCGTTATCGCAATCAACATCTGTCATTCCCCCTTCCGTAAACTTTGTTGAGTCGATTCATTTCCACTGATTGAAATCCCGCGCGATTTCATGTGGACTTCGCGCGAAATCTGCCGGTCCTCGCGCGAAATTTGGCTGCTGTCGCGCGAAATTCCATGGGAGCCGCGCGAAATCTGCCGGTCTCCGCGCGATATCAGCAATCGTCGCGCGAATTGCTCAACCACCTCAAGCCTCAACTCCCGATCCTCATCGCAAAATCATTAAAGTTATCCATAACCGCGGGATTTTATAGTTCCCAAACAATTAAAAATCCCTCCTCTCTAAGAAGAGAGAAGGGATTAGATATGTACCGATCCAGCTCACTCTCTTCTTATCTTTGGAATATCTTCATTCCTCTGAATTTGGCACCGGGCATCAACAAGCTGGTTGCCGAGGTTTCACAGGGTCAGGTCCCTCCACCTCTCTCGATAAGAAGAAAAATAATGATGAAAATATTTAATTGTTTAAAACCATAACATGTTTTATGAATTTGTCAAGGGACATTGAAACGGGAATCTGATCCCCGTTCAGCGCATGCCGGCAAATTTCGAAAAGTGACAGTAGTCCGTGCCCCTTTTACCGGAAAAACCTGAACCGGAGATTCCATCCACTTTAATCCGCTTTCACCACTTCAGCCCATTTATATTCATATTTCGGTCCGACTGCATTTGTAATAGCACCCTTTATTTTAGGTGAAACCAATTTTGCTGTAGCTTTTTGGTAAACGGGTGCAAGAGCTGCATCGTCCAATAAAACTTTTTCTGCTTTTAATAAAGCTTCGTAACGTTTTGCAGCTTTTGTTGCTAATTCATTTTGGGTTTTTGCCAGCAACCGATCATACTGTTCATCAGAATATCCCATCTTATTTGTATTTTCACCTGTTTTCCACATGCCGAGGAACGTATAAGGATCCTGATAGTCCGGCGCCCATCCAGTAAATTGCAAATCATAATCCATACTCTTATCTAAACTGGTTAATTGCTCAAGCGGAACACGTTTAATTTTAATAGTTAGACCGGGCAAATTTTTTTCAAGTTGATTAGCCAAATACTCGCTTACATTCTTTGAATCCCCACTGTCACCGGATAGGTACTCCAATTCAACTGACTCTTCACCAATTTCGTTCAATCCTTTTTCCCAGTATTCTTTAGCCTTTTCCGCATTGTATGTTACCAAATCACCATTTATTTTACGAAAATCTTTTCCGTTTTCCGGATGATAGGAAAATTCTTTAGGTACTAATCCGTTTGAAGCAATAGAACCGTCATTGAAGATATTATTGACTAAGGATTCTTTATCGAAGGCCCGACTAATCGCTTTGCGTATATTCTTATTCGCAAGCGCTTCTGATCCTTCCTGGTTCATTTTTAAATAATAGACACTCGACTCAGGAACTGTGACAAATTCTTCCCGGGAACGATATTTATCAACGAGGTCCGAGGACAATTTTGCCCGGTCAATATCTCCTTTTTCATACAAGTCGACCACCATTTGTGAATCACTTGCTACATTATAGTTAAATTCCTCTATCGTCACCTCATCTGCATCCCAGTATTTTTCGTTCTTTACTAATTTCCATGAGTTTGACGTGCTCTCCCACTCGGTCAGTTTATATGGTCCATTAGCCAAGAGATTTTCAGAGCTGGTTCCGTAATCATCACCGGCTTTTTCCACAAAATCTTTATTAAGCGGATAATTGAATATACCGAACATGGCCAGCGAATCAAAATAAGCTACCGGTTGCTCAAGTGTTGCAATCAGTGTATGATCACCATCTGCTTTAACGCCTAATTCATCCACATCTTTTTCACCGTTGCTGATTGCTTCAGCATTTTTGACGACTCCATTCATTAAGTATGGTCCATATTCTGAACCGATTTCTGGATCGATTGCGCGACGCCACGCATAGACAAAATCATGAGCAGTAACCGGATCGCCATTTTCCCACTTGGCATCTTCACGTAAATGGAACGTCCATTTCAAGCCATCTTCGCTAACACTGCTTTTCGTTGCGATTCCAGGTTTCTTTTCTCCATCTTTACCTCGCCTGAACAATCCCTCTGTTGTCATAGATATAAACTGCAATGATACCTGGTCCGTTGCCTTTGTTAAATCCATGGTCGTAATTTGTTCATCCTTTACCAAATCTAAGGTTTGCTCAGGTTTTCCTGCCTCTTCATTACCGGCTTCATTTTCCGAATCCTTATCAGCTTTTTCATCTGAACAAGCAGCCAAAGTAATCAAAAGTACGAAACTAAGTACGAAAAGCCATACCGTTTTTGTGAACTTCTTCATGAAAATACCCTCCGCTCGATCAAAAATTCAGCAGTCACTTTACTATTAAAAATCTAAAATCCATTAATAAGTGCCGCACTGAAGGAAAAGGCTGGAGGACAGATCTCCTGCCTCCTTGTCCCTATTCAGCCACTTCAGCCCATTTATATTCATACGTTGGGCCGATTGGGTTTGCGATAACACCCTGGACTTTTTCAGATACGAGAAGAGAAACATATTCCTGGTATACCGGTGCAATTGCTGCATCTTCAAACAAGATTTTTTCAGCCTTAATGAAATTTCGATAGCGCTCAGCTTCCTTACCAGGGGTTGCGAGTTCATTTTGTGCCTCTGCTAAAAGTTCATCATATTTTTCATTTGAATAACCCATTTTATTGTAGGCACCGCCTGTTTCAAATAGACCTAAGAATGAATAGGGATCCAGGTAATCCGGCCCCCAGCCTGAAAGCGTAATGTCATAATCCATGTTTGCATCTAATTCCAGTTTCTGTTCACCCGGCACTTGTTTCAATGTCAGATCCAATCCGTCCAGATTGGATTCGAGCTGATTTACGAGAAATTCTTGCATGATTTTTGACGTTTCAGTATCACCGCCAAGGAATTCAAGTTCAATGGAATCTTTGCCCAATTCCTCCAGGCCCTTCTCCCAGTATTCCTGTGCTTTTTCAACATCATATTTAACCAGATCGCCGTTAACGTCTCTAAATTCTTCTCCTTCCACATCCATTCCTTCAGGGAGTGGTGCAAAATCTTGAGGCACTAACGCATTCGCTGCAATCGATCCGTCGTTTAAAATCTCATTTGCTAAAGCGTCTTTGTCGAATGCCCGGCTGATGGCTGCACGAATATTCTTATTTGCAAGTGCCTCATTTCGGGTTTGGTTCATCTTTAAGTAGTACAGTACTGGTTTCGACCTTGTACTATAATCTTCATGAGTCGAATACTGATCAACTAAATCAGACGTCAATTCTGCCCTGTCCACCTTACCACTTTCATATAAGTCAACAGCCGTTTGTGTATCTTTAACCACCCGATAAGTTAATTTGTCCAATTCAACTTCCCCAGCATCCCAATAGCTATCGTTTTTAGCCAGATTCCAGGAATCGCTTGTGCTTTCCCAGTTCTCCAAAACGAAAGGCCCGTTGTACAGAAGGTTGTCAGAACTCCGCGCGTAATCATCACCTTGCTCTTCAACGAACTCTTTGTTCAAAGGCAGGAATGTGCCAAATGTCATTAACGATTCAAAATAAGGAACCGGTTTAGCCAGTTCAACAATCAATGTATGGTCATCTTTTGCAGTAATGCCTAATTCTTCAACATCTTTTTCACCATTGCTAATCGCTTCAGCGTTTTTAATAACGCCCTCCATCATGTATGGGCCGTATTCAGAGCCTGTTGCAGGATCAATGGCCCGCTGCCATGCATAAACAAAGTCCTCCGCTGTCACTGGATCACCATTTGACCATTCAGCGTCTTCTCTCAAGTCAAACGTCCATTGCATACCATCGTCACTTACCTCATGATCGGTCGCAATTGCCTCAATCGGTTTAGCGTTCTCATCCAAACGGTATAACCCTTCCATCGTTGCTCCGAGAAACTGAAACGAGATTTCATCTGTCGCCAATGAGGAGTCCATTGACGGGATTTGACTTTTTCGAATCAGATTCAAAACCTGATCAGCTTCTTCCCCACTGGACTCTTGATTACCTTCCTCCTCATCCCCCGTGCATGCTGATATGAACAAAATCACCCCAAACCCAATCATCATCAATACAAACGTTCTAAAAAATCTCCCCATATGTTCCTCCCCTTTATAAATAATTTACTAAATGTTTACTAATATCGGTATTGTACAATAAAGCAAAACCGTTTTCAATATTAATTAGATTTTAACAATTGTACAAATTAATGGTATATAGTATGATTACTAGTACTATAAATACCTTTTTCGCCTCTTTTTTTAATTATAATAAGTAAACAGTTTACTAAATGAACAAAGGAGCATCTGATGATGGAACCAACGACTGCGATTTTAATCGGGGCCGGTGATCGGGGAGCAAGGGCTTATGCACCCTATGCACTGGAGCGCCCCAATGAGCTGAAAATCAAGGCTGTGGCAGATCCCAACGAAGAAAGAAGAGACAAAGTCAGGCTGGAACATGAGCTTCCCCGGAAAAATTGTTTTTCCTCATGGGAAGAAATATTTTCAACGGGAAAAATTGCGGACATCGCTATTATTACCACAATGGACCGGCAGCATTTTGAACCAACGATGAGGGCATTAGAGCTCGGTTATCACGTCCTTCTGGAAAAACCAATGTCTCCTGATCCAATCGAATGTATTGAGATGGAACATGCTGCGCAGAAATATAATCGACAACTAACCATCTGTCATGTTTTACGCTATACGGAATTTTGGTCAACGATAAAACGTGTCGTATCGGAAGGTCAAATCGGAAAAATTGCCTCCATTCAGCTTAATGAAAACGTGGAAATTATGCACATGGCCCATAGTTTTGTCAGGGGGAATTGGAATAATAAAGAAAAGTCGAGTCCCATGATTCTGCAAAAGTCATGTCATGATATGGATATTATCAGGTATATCATTGATGAAAAATGTGAACGGATCAGCTCTTATGGTTCATTGATGCATTTTAGAGAAGAAAATAAGCCTAAAAATGCACCTGAAAGATGTCTGGACGGCTGCCCCGCTGAATTTGACTGTCCGTTTCATGCAGGAAGATATTATCTTGGTGAAGGGAAAAACTGGGCGAAAAAATTTACAGAAGACAACTCAAGAGAGGGCATCATTAAAGCATTACAGGAAACGCCTTATGGAAAATGTGTATATCAATCGGACAATAATGTGGTTGACCACCAGGTCGTCAATATGGAGTTCGCTGGCGGGGCAACAGCAACATTCAGCATGTGCGGTTTTACCAGAGAGCAAACGCGCATCGTCCAAATCATGGGTACAAAAGGAGAAATCCGTGGTAACATGGAAGAAAACAGCATTTCCATTTATGATTTTCTTACCAAGCACGAAACGGTTATTAAGTTCGATAACCCGTCAAGCGGGCATGGCGGTGGTGACACTGGCATCGTCCGGACATTTTTGCGTGATATAGAGCATTATGAAGACAACACTAGCCTGTCTTCCGCCGAAACGTCATTACGAAGTCACTTAATGGCTTTTGCGGCCGAAGAATCCAGGATTAATCAAGGGAAATCAATTGAATTAGATCATTTTTATAACAGTTTAACGAAGGTATAGCAGTCATATTCGAACGTTCAGTTTTGACTGCCGAAAAAGGTGATTGCATTGGCGACTATTAAAGATATCGCAAAAAAAGCAGGTGTATCAGCGGCCACCGTTTCGCGCGTACTTAATTATGATGCCACATTGTCCGTAGCTGATGAGACGAAGAAACGGATTTTTGAGACAGCTGAAGAATTGTCTTATCAAAAACGGCCAGTTAAAAAACATGCCGGGCAAAAAATTGCCATCGTGCACTGGTATACGGAAAAAGAAGAGCTGAATGACCTCTATTATTTATCGATCAGACTTGGAGCCGAACAGCGTTGTAAACAAATTGGAATACATCCGGAAGTATATTTTTTCGATAACTTAGAAACCATTAACCCAGCTGAAATTGAAGGGATTATTGCGGTCGGAAAATTTAATTCCAAACAGGTACAACAATTAACCGGAATTTCTCCAGCCATCGTTTTTGTAGACCAGTCACCTGATGAAGATTTGTATGATTCAGTCGTTATCAATTTTGAGAAAGCTGCGCGAAAAATTATTGATTATCTTATTTCAGCAAATCACCGGCAAATTGGTTTTATTGGAGGCAAAGAAGACTTAAGAGAAAAAACCTTTGCAGAATATATGAAAGAAAAGGCATTCTATAATGAGCAATTTGTTTACATAGGTTCATTTTCGGTAGACGAAGGCTATCGATTAATGAAACAGGCAATTGAAGAATTAGGCACCGATTTACCAACAGCTTTCTTAATTAGCAGTGATGTGATGGCGATCGGAAGCATGCGAGCGCTTCATGAAGAAGGTATAGCTATACCGGATCGGGTCAGTATCATCGGTATTAATGATATTTCGGTCTCCAAGCATCTTTATCCGCCTCTAAGTACCGTAAGAGTTTTTACCGAAAACATGGGTGAGACTGCAGTGGATACATTGCTCGAACGAATGGAAGGCAGGGAGATTGCTAAAAAAATAGTCATCTCAACCGAATTGATCATACGTGAAAGTGCCAAAATGCTGTGATTTTTAAATTTCGACCCATAACACTTTTTCACTCCATTCGGTGAAATTTTTTCACATTTGGACTTGTGCAAAGAGAAGGTCCCGAATCTCCCGCCCATGTGATGATGCTATCAAAACGGTTCAGAAACTCTTGTTTTGAAATATACACTTAAGTTTTCCAGACAGCTCCACCAATTTTCCAGGGAAGCTAACCTGTTTCGCCCTACTATATTGGTCATCTATCTCCAGCAGGCTGCCTCTTCTTTTCTAAAAATAAGGAGAGGAACAATCCCGTCACGGCAAACAAAAAAGCGACCAGAAAGGCAGTTTTCACTCCGGACAAATAATTAGCGGGATTCATAGTCTCAGTCCCCGCCGCAGCTCTGGTGATAAAGGAGATGATAAACGTTAAGCCAAGCGATCCCCCAAATTGGCGGGCCGTATTGATAACCGCCGTCCCGTGCGGAATCAATTCATCAGGCAACGCATTGATGCCGGCAGTCATGATTGGCATATTAATCAAGCCCACACCAGCCATAGCCACCATGAATAAAACCATCGTAATGACGAAAGGTGTATCGAGTTCAAGAATAAAGTGAAAGCCGAGTGTGCTTAAACTGAGCAAAACAAAGCCAATAAGCGCAATGATTTTACCACCGTATTTATCAAACAAATTTCCAGCGAACAAGGACATGACAGCGAGCGTCAAAGCCCCGGGCATCACAATCAGCCCACCAAAAAAGGCTGAATGCTGCTGGGCGTTCTGCACATACATCGGCAGAATCGTCTCGGTCGATATGAGCAAGCTGAACGCTAGGATGGAAACAAACGCAACAAGGGCAAAGACGGGCACTTTAAGCACGCGGAGTTCCAAAATGGGTGTCGAAAGCCGCAGCTGCCGAACCGCAAATAAAACCAGCGCAACGGCACCTGCTATCAGACCGGCAAGCGTTACCGGATCACTTATTCCGTTCTCCTCTACTTGATTAAAAGCATAAAGCATACCGCCAAAACCAACGGATGACAATAAAATGGACAAAGGATCAATGTTCGTTTTTTGCTGTTCTGTAACATTGCGCATATACAAGAAAACCAAAAGCAGAATACATGCTGCGATCGGAAGGGTTAACAAGAATAAAGCACGCCAGTCGAAATAGTTGACCAAAGCACCGGATATCGGCGGGCCAACCGCGGGCGCAACGTTAATGACAAGCCCGGCCAGCCCCATCGCAAACCCTCTTTTTTCCCTGGGATACATCAGGAACAAAATCGTCTGCATGAGCGGGATCATAATACCTGAGCCCATCCCCTGAAAAACGCGGCCTACAAGCAGGATGGGGAAAGAAGGTGCCACTAAACAAATCAATGTACCGATTAAAAACAACAACATAGCACTCATCATCAGATTCCGGGTTTTAAATGTATCAATAAAATAAGCCGTTATCGGGATCAAAACGGCGATTGTTAACATATAACCGGTTGTCAGCCATTGCACATCAGTCGAGTTGATCGCAAACTCGTGCATGATTTTTGGAAAAGCCGTAATGAGCAGAAATTGCGTCAGAACAGATAAAAAAGAGGCCGATAATGTAATCGCCACAATTAAACGTCTATGAAAACGTGATAGATTCGATGCATTCATCCCGTCTGCCTCCTTTATATCTAAACCCTAGCATCTATCCCTACACCATATCACATGTCACAGGATGATTCAGCAAGCGAACAATTAAATAGACACTTTTCAAAAATGAAACCAACACTGAAATTGCATTCGACAAAATTCGAGCGGTTTCGGGCGGTGACAGGCACCTTACCAAGATACCTTTTGCAATATGTCCTCCACTTTATCGTTGATTGATTGAACATTGGGTACTGACGTCTTTTCGTTCGACAGATTGTATTTTGCCTTCAACCGCGTAATCCGTTCCACACTTTCGTTAATCCGTTCCTCGCTTATTTCTCCATTCTCAACAGCCGCTTTCAATTTATTAAAAACAGCGGCAACCAAATCCGGATCATGGGCAACAAGCAATAAATCGCCGCCCGCCTTTACGGTCTGAACCGCTGCATCAGCGACATTATAATGATTCGTAATCGCCTCCATCGTTAAGTCATCGGTGATCACCACACCATCAAAACCGAGATCTTCGCGTAAAATCCCCGTTATCACTTTTTTCGACATAGATGCAGGGTGTTTTGTGTCGATTTGCGGCAGCAGGATATGAGCAATCATGCTAACATCTGCACCTTTCGAAATGGCTTTTTTAAACGGTACGAGCTCCATTTCGGACAACTTTTTGCGGCTTTTATCAACTTTTGGGAGTTCCAAGTGGGAATCCACACCAGTATCTCCGTGTCCTGGAAAATGTTTTATCACCGAAATAATCCCTTCGCTTTGAATTCCTTTCATCGTCTGAATGCCCATTCTCGAGACGACCTCCGGATTGCTGCCAAATGATCGATCGCCGATAACAGGATTATCCGGATTACTATTAATATCAAGAACAGGTGCGAAATCCAAATTAAAACCGAGTGCTTGCATCTGTTCACCGAGGATGGTGCCTGCCTTGAATGCTGTATCCGGATCGTTCAGTTTTCCAATCGAACGGCTGGTTGGGAGACTTTTCACCGCATCAGGCATCCTTGTCACACTGCCTCCTTCTTCATCAACACCCAGCAATAACGGAAAAGGATTATCTGCATTCACAGCTTTCATATCATTTAAAAAGCTGACAGTTTGCTTTTTACTTTCAATATTATCGCCAAATAAAATAATCCCGCCAACATGATACGTATCGATGATTTCCTTTGTCTCAGCAGTCATTTCCGTTCCATTGACCCCGCTAAAAATCATTTGGCCAATTTTTTCATCTAGGGTCATACCGTTCACACCCAACTCCGGCACCTGTTTATTTTCAGCAGCCGGCGAAGCTTTCCTGGGTTGCTTGGCCGCTTGTTTATCAGTCATATCACTATCCGGGGTCCTGAAAATCAGGAAAACCATCCCAAAAGTGATGACAGCAATGATAACAATAACAGCGATGCGCTTAATCATAGTAAATCCTCCGAACGAAGTTTTATCCTCTCTATATTATAATCCTTTATTAAGCAACAAGACACCATTTTATTTTTACCAATTCAGTTGTCCATAAAAAACGATTCAACTAGAAACGTCATTCTGAATTGAACCGTTTTTTATATGACCCCCATTGAGAAAATTGTCTATAACAATTAACGGAACTCAAACTGCAGGCTTTTCCCCCGAATTGTACTGAATGCGCTCCCTCGAGTGGTGGCTGCTTTCAATTGATTTGATGGTGCTTATACACGAATCAGCAGGCAATTTTTGGGTGTATCGCGCGATATTCTGAGTGTGCCGCGCGATTTCGTGTGGGTGTCGCGCGATATTCTGGCCGTGTCGCGCGAAATCATGCAGGCGTCGCGCGAATTTTTCATCACGGAACTGTATGGGATCCGGAAGCAGTCATCTGGGCACACGAATTGAAGGAAAAACAAGCGAAGTCAGCGAGGTTTTTCGCCCCGCTCCCTCAACTGCCTCAAACCTACTTAAACAAAAACGTCAGCCGCCAAAAAAGCAATGATTTTGGAACGAGCGGGAAAACGGTATTTCGAAACCCGATCAATAACGGGTTCTGCCATTGAGCTGCCCAGCCGATTTGTCTGGAAAGCTTAATGACTTTGTTTGTTTTGCGAACACGCTTAGTCTCATAACGTGCCAAAGCAGCTTCCATGGAAGGTTCCTGATCGATGGCACGCATTAATTCATAAGCATCTTCAATCGCCTGGCCGGCTCCCTGGCCCATATTCGGTGTTGCCGCATGAGCCGCGTCGCCAAGTAAAATAATGCGATCATAAACAAAGGAATCCAGCGGTTTAATATCATATAAGTCATGATGTAAAAAGTAAGCATCCTTTGATTCGCTGATTAATCGTTCCACCTCAGGCGAAAAATGCGCAAATAACCGGGCAGCCCCGTTTTTATCCAGCTTTGCATAATACGCATCGTTTTCAGCCGCATTGACACACGCAAACCAGTACACATCCCCGCCATAAAGTGGAGCCCAGCCGAACCGGCCGTATTTGGACCAAGCTTCCGATGAAATATGCAGCGGAACATCCCCCTTATTTTCGGTAATCCCCCGCCAGCAGGTATACCCCGCATAACGCGGTTCACTGCCCGGCACGAGCGTTTGTCGAAAAATTGAATGAATGCCGTCAGCTGCGATTACGTAATCAAAATGACGCGTGACATTATCCTGAAAAGTCAGCGTGACATGATTGGCATGTTGCACAAAGTCAGTCACCTGTGAATCAAAGTGAAAATGAGCAGGATCGACCGCATGAAATAACGCTTCATGCAGATCCGCCCGGTGAATCGTAAGTGTTTCCTCACCGAATTTTTGCTTTAATCGAGAAAAATCAATCCTGTTCATGACGTCTAATTCGCCGTTCAAAAACCGCTGTTCATGAAGCGGCATGCCCGATTTTATCACCCCATCAGCTATCCCGATTCGATCCAAGGCAAGCATCGCATTACTTCCTATGCCAATGCCGGCACCAAGCGGTTTAAACGACTGCGCCTGCTCGAATACATGCGCTTTAATACCAATTTTATGCAGTCCTGCAGCCACAGCAAGTCCACCAATGCCGCCACCAATGATTGCAATCGTCATCCAGTCCACCTCCATCACGTTACTTCCATTATACGACTGCACATTTGTTTATAAAATGGAACGTCCATAGGTGATTAAGCAGGCCCCTGAAAGCCAATCATGCGGTTGCTCAAACGTTTGATCAATCGTCTTACAACAGACCACTGCAGCTTCACTAGGATAAAATTAAGACACGGACATATCTTCGGTCAGCAATGAATCGATCGGGACCAGCGCGCAGTATGTTCACTAAAGCTTATGCAAAATCCGCTATTGCGGAAGAAATGGTCAACGAATTAAGGTCATAAGAATGATTTATCAAATCTGACGTGACTTTAATTCCTCTAATGCAACGTCGAAATATTTCATTGTCCCCCACGTGTTTTCATTCCCAATTACGACAAAGTATTCTTTTGCTCGGCTTGCAGCTACGTTCAATAAGTTTGGTGTCGCGGAAGCCCAGCGCATTGGACCTTTCGCAGTATCGTCCACTCCTAAAACCATTATAACGAGTGGCGCTTCCTTTCCTTGAAAAGTATGTACAGTGCCTACTTTTATGTTTGAATCTGATAATTCAGCATTCTTTTTTTCCAGCCCTTGCCGGATGCTCACAAACGGTGTAATGAGGTAACATTCTCCTTGAGGGTTTTCTTCCCTATATTCCTTAGCTATTTTAAATGCTTCCTCTGCTTGTGCCTTTACAAAATGATCGCCTTTGCGGCTTGTTTCACCTGGCACATGCAGCCAATGGCTTGTATAAAGTTTATCGTTTACAAGTTCAACAGGGTTTGTCCCGTAAAGCATTTTTCCCTGGTACGTCGTCCGGTTGCTAATCGTAAACATTGGGTCTGCACAGCGACGATGAACTCGAAGCGGACAGCCTAGCCATGTGCCGCTCCCTTGATTAACTGGCATTTTCCCACCATATTGATTGTTTAAATCGGAAAATTCCTGCACACTTGCCTCTGGTCGTGTGAGTCTATGAAAGTAGTTTTCGTTCTCATCAATACCTATACTTTGTGACGCTATAAATTTTAATTGATCTGGACTTAACGTAACCACTGGCGGAATCTGCAATGGGTCACCAACTACAACGGCACGTTTGGATCGCCATATGGCCCCAACCGCAGACTGTGGCGTTGCTTGTCCCGCTTCATCAATAAAGAGCCAACCGACATCTTCTTGTTCCAGATCTTCAAGAAATCTGCATACAGAAGCAAACGTGGAAGAAATAACAGGACTTAGTAGGAAAATCGTATCAAACATTGCTTGTATAAATGATTGGTGCTTTTCTCTATCCATATTCTTTGTCAGCTGATTTCGCTTGCCGGTGAAATATTCCTCAGCTAAATACACATTTTTCTTGATTTCTTCAAAATGATCATAAATAAACATCTCATATTGTTTCATAGCAAGCCCAAACAATTTGCTTCGATCGCAATGTACTAGATCTCCTTCGTCAATATTTACATATTGCACCTCAGATTTTTGCCATTGCTCATTTTCCAGGTCATCCAAGCCTTCTGTCGATGCTGCAGACTGAATGTTTCGCTTAATAAGTTCTTCTGATTGATGAATGTTGTTTTCGCTTCTTTTAATATCTGGAATCCCTTTGTTTAAAATATCTTTCATGCTTCTAAAAAAGGATTCTATATTCGCTTTTTTACCTAATGCTGAGGAGATGTTTCCCCATTGAGACCCACTCTTCCCAAAAAAAGTATAGTCATTGTTTAACAGATCTTCATCCTCAGGCAACTCCGTACTAATGTTTTCCACCGCAGCATTATTATTAGATACAACGAGTATGCGAAAATCTTTTAATTGAGAAGGAAATGCATAGTATGTATCCTTTGTTTCCGGACCGTACTGCACTTTGCTCAAGACACATCTTCCGCTTGTCAGGAACTTCGCTTTATCCACGAGCACATTCGCAAATACGTCTTTTAATAAAGTTGTTTTCCCGGTGCCTGGCGGGCCATTCACAGAAAAGAGAAAGCCTTTTTTCTCTGTTTGATATTTCTCATAGATTAAATTTAAAGCGACTTGTTGCATAAGACCAAGCGGATATTTTGACGGCCATCTGGCAGGGGGCATCTCTCTTAATATTCGTTTACACTCAGACACAGAACCATTATCAAAAAAGTCGACTTGCTGCCTTATATTCTTTTCAGAATCCCAGCTATCCACATCAAGATACGTTTTGAGAGCATTTCCAAAATGATCTTGACGTAATGCTGTATGCACAGTTTGTATATCGTTTATATAAAAGCTGTTAATCCCTACAAAATTATCATAAGTCATTATTTCATATTTATCAGATAAGGACTCTGCAGCGAACCGCAAGACCCCATCTTCTGCCATATGAGCATCTGCAATGTATGATTGCAGAATTCCATGGATGACTTGACTCAACTTCTGCCAATTTTTATAGCGAATATGAATGAATTTCAAATCCTTTAACAAGGCGCTTTTTTCTTCTCCATCTAATGTCAAATCATTGTCCATCCGTCCATACGATTCGTCTTCTGTCGTACCTTGGATGGCCTTCTCTAATTCGTCTTTCAGATCCGCCAGCGTTTTGCCGTCCTGCAGTAAGAACTTCACAATCGGACTAATGACAACAGGACTCTGCTGTGGTTCATCTTTACCTAATTTCAACATATGGTCCAGCTTCACATGAATCAAAAAGCTATCTGGCTCTTTTTTGAAGTCTTGGAAGAATGTTCGCTTATTTGCAAGTGAAGCAAAATAACGCATGACTTCCTCTTTTGCCACTGGCAAGTAAAACAATGACGCATTATTCTTCAATAAAAATTTCCCTTTGATTTGTTTTCCTTTAGACTCGAGAAACATCTCCATTTTCTTCAGTGGGTTTCCATTTTGAGTGATAAAATCGTTACGAAATAAGTCTGGCTCTTGGCGGAAAAAATGTTGCAAACTCTCCCTGGTTATCACTTGTTTACCGCCATCCATGAAATTATAATGCTCCAACTCCAAAAAATAGCGTAACAAATTGTCAGCTGCACTTTTTGTCTTGGCAGGACGCTTCTTTGTTTTTTTGCTGAATATTTTTTTGAAAAATTGAACGACCTTCATATCTGATTGAACTGCTCCTCTAGCTTAATTTGCATGATTGTTATTTTAGTGTAACATTTTCCTGGTGAGAAAATAAGAATGCATGTCCGTGTGACAAGAGGGAAATGATCATGTTTACAGGACTGCAGTATAGATGTAAGAAACGATAGCAGAAAACTTCGATACCATCATTCATTCAACGCATTTCGACAAAATTCGTTAAGTGACAGGCACCAATCAACAAGGAATGACTTCTGTGTTGTCTTTACATCGAATTTTTCCTATAATAGATACTGGTCTGATTTTACGGGATGTAGCTCAGCTTGGCAGAGCACTAGCATGGGGTGCTAGGGGTCGCAGGTTCGAATCCTGTCATCCCGATATGGATAAGTTTCTGAAACCCCGACAAGTTTGGGTTTCAGGTTTTTTGAAAGCTTGTTCTTGTCCCATTAACTTTCCGCTGTCTGCTGTCGACCGCTTTGGTACCTTTTTCGCTTGAGTATCCGTGTTGGAACAAGATACTCCCCCCGAATTCTCATCACAAGCCATGCCATAAACATCAATTCAAATCATAAGGCAATCAGAGCTTATTTGCTCACTTCTTGAATATTAGCCACTAATCGACCTTTTCATCATCACATTAGACTTCAATTAGCTTTATTGGAATACCTGATTAATATGTAAGCTGCAATGTACAGGAGAATCGGGGTAAAAAGGATCAGCAAAAACGGACTTAAAGAAAATAATAAGGAGTAATCATCGACATCAACAATTAATACGCCCTTCACAAACTGGTAACCAATCCAAATATTCACTAAAAACGGGACAATATAAAAGTGAAGCCAGGATTTATTTTTACGGAAAGTAATTCGGTAATATGCAATCCAGCTGACAATGACAACTGCAAGCATAAAAGTTATTTCAAAAATGTAAGATGCAGGTGTATTTAGTCCTTCATTCAGGCGCACTATCACATATATTGTCATATAGATCGCTATAATTGTATGAATTAAATTACCAAGAAATAGAACAACATACCCGATTTTGTCTTTCAATCTATCCCGCCTTTTATATTAAATTTTCTAGCATTCTCAAAAAGAGCAGCTCAGGAACGATTATTAAATATTATCCCGGTATCTTAGGGTCATCCGCTGTGTTTTTATCTCATCTGCCTGCTCGTTTAATTTCGTTACAGTTTTATTGATTTGCTGGTTGACTTCCTCTATTAAATCCGAATTTTGACGCTTTAATTTTTTCGTTTCTTCCAGCATCGAGTCAACAATTTCCCCCTTTTGGTCCTCGTTCACAATAATTGAGTCAACGCGCTTAAAAAAGTCTGTATCGCTTTCATCAATCTTCTCAGTAAGTCGTTTAAGCTGCCCTTTCTTACCGGAAAAGTCCTTACTATCCAGCAACTGTTCAGTAACCGTTATAGAATGATGATCTCCCCGCAATTTAAGAACCCTCCATCACTGCATCAAATATGGCTGCAATATTTTCTTCTTCGTCAAATAAATCCTCAATAGCCGATCTATAGTTATCAAGATAAGTATGACCTTTTTCCACACTTTTATCGAGCAGGCTGATTTTGTCATCCATATTGTTATGATTAAAGGGATAAAATTCTTCATGGACGTTAACGTTTGTGACTGATTTATCCAATCTGAAAAAAAACACATGTTTTCTGAGGATGGTAAGACACGTGCTGGGATTTGCTTCCATATCATCAATCTTATTCATGACTTTTTTTCGTTCCTCTTTGTAGCATTGTATGATTTCCTGGTCAATGGCAGTCTGCAGTCGTTTAATCTCTGTCGTTTTGTCGTCAAGTATACTTTTTCCCTCTTCATACATGCGCATAGCGGCTGAAATATTTACCTGAATTTTTTCTTTTCCTTTGGTTGCTGTAAGAACCATGTCTGTACCTAAGTAAGATTTATTCCCTTTACTCATCGATTCCAATACACCTGTGATATCATGGCCGCTGCCAATTGTTTGCAATAGAGCACGAAATTCCTTTGTGTCCAGTTTATCAAAACTCTTCTGGATATTTTCAACATGATTTTTAATATCTAGAGCTGCAGTCAGATTCCCACCGAGTCCTGCTCCAGATAAATTGGGCAAAAACTTAATGTCTTCCAATATTGAAATGGATTCCTGGATCCCGTCTAAATTCGATTGAATATTTGTAAATTCGGTAACAAGCAGCTCTTTTTGATTAGCGCTGATATATCCGGCATCGACAAACCGCTGGAAAATCACATCGGCATTTGTCGTGACCGATCTGATCTGTGATAGAAGTCGGGGCAGTTTATCATTTACGTCCCCGATCATCTTATTAATTTCAGACTGGTCTGTTATGTATGTCTCTGCCCCACTCCAAAACCCATCAATTTGATTGACCAGCCTCATGTCCACACCTAATATATCCTGTATTGCAGCATCCGTTCCACCACGATTGGAAGCAGTTGTATATTGGATGGCGAGCTCCTGAAAATCCTTTACGACATCATCCGGAATATCATCCATAATGGACCGAAGCCCTGGATAATCGGTATTCGTGTCTACCATTTTCACATCTCCAAGCGTAAAAAAACCGCGTACACCACTTACCGCATAAAGCGGGTCATCCTCGGAAATGATTTGGTGGATGTTTTCACCTTTATCCTTAAAGTAATCTTTGGCGAATGCTTTTAATTTATCTGGGTCGAGGTCATAGATTGCATGGGATTCTGAGATAGAGATAGAAAACTTTTTATCTACAGCTTTTTTAAACTTCTCATTATTATTATAAAGCTGATAATAATTTAATTGTGCACCATTTACACTATAGATATCATCGAACGAGTTATATAATAAATGAGCAGTTGTATTATTGTTATGGGCAAGCGAGTGGGATAATCCAATAACAGAAGTAGAGTCTCCTGATTCAAAAGTTCTTTTTGCTTCATTTACAAATTTCCAAGTAGCATTAGCCTGACTTATATCTTGTCCAGCGAGCATCGCCTTCATATTGTATTTCCAATCTTTCGAACCTTGAGTACCCTGGGATATAACATATACTTCATCTATATTGTTTTCTTTTGACTGGAAATGAATGGCTGTTCCGTCATAACCAGACGCATCACCTTCTAGACTATTGGCTTCCGAGGAAGAAAATACATCAATCTCAGCCGAAAGTTCTTTACCATACTCTTCGACATATATACGTTCAATTTCTTTTTTTAATTCTTCTTTTGACAAATCCTTATACTCTAAATCAATCAACCTCAATCGCATCTCTTGTGTATCTATAACCTCTTCGCTCATTGCACTCACTTCCCATCTTCATGAACAAACTGAATTGATTTCATCCACTTCATCACACGTTCCTCATCACTTTGTTTATTTTCCGCACATATTTGTTCCTTTTCATCCCTGCAATCTATATCATAAACTACTTCAATACCACCAGTACCTTTTTCGTTTTGCACATAACCTGCATAAGTTCGGAATACATCATCTTTATAATGCGCATAATAAAGCGTTTGGTTATCCTTTTCCAATTTATTGAAATTACCATCATAGCCTGTTCGCAGCTTTAAACCGTTTAGGTTTTCTGTTATCTGTTTTGACTTGTGATGAGAGTAGTAAATGATGTTGATCATGGATCCAGTCTCACTTTTTATATGAATCTGAATTTCCTCATGACCTTTCTCTTTTATGGAATATCCTCTTTCCCCAATCACACCTTCTGCCGGAAAATCCACCTTATATTTCCCGGTTCCTGATAAAAACGGATAATACCCATCTCTTGTTTCCTCTGTGGATTGTAAAAAATCGAGCGTAAATTCATCACTAAATGCCCTGACATCAGGCAAATCTTCCGGATTCATTTCCGATGGTTTTTTGTTTTGATCCTGATTCATTTGACAACCTCCCAGTGCAATAATGAAAAATATAAGGAGAATATGTATTAAATATTTCACTAATGGAGCCTCCCGATACGATGCACAGTTCATCGTTTGGTAAAATATTCTTGTTGCTTATTAGTATACAATACATAAGTGGATCAATGTTTAGTTGAATTCAATTCTTTGTAAAATAGGTATTTAGTCATACTTTTGTTACTTTTCACCCGCATTAACAAATTGGACTGATTCCAACCATTCCATCACACGTTCCTCATCATCCTGTTTGTTTTCTGAACAGGTTTTTTCTTTTTTATCCCTGCAATCTATATCATAAACTACTTCAATACCACCAGTACCTTTTTCATTTTGCACATTACCTGCATAACTACGAAACCCATTGCGTTCAAAACCCGTATAATAAAGGGATTGATTCTTTTTCTCTAGTTTCCTGAAGTCACCATCATATCCTATTAAAAGCTTAAAGTTCTCAAGATAAGAATTTATCTGATCAGCTTTATGATGAGAATAGTAAGTAATTTGCATACTGAAACCTGTATCATCTTTTATAGAAATCGGGACTTCCTCATGCCTCTTTTCCTTTATAGAATACATTCTTTCATCAATTTCACCTTCTGCCGGAAAGTCCACCTTATAATTCCCGGTTCCGGATAAAAACGGATAATATCCATCTCTTGTTTCCTCTGTGGATTGTAAAAAATCGAGCGTAAATTCATCACTAAATGCCCTGACATCAGGCAAATCTTCCGGATTCATTTCCGATGGTTTTTTGTTTTGATCCTGCCCCATTCCACAACCCCCTAATGTAACAATGGAAAGTATCAAGAGAAAGCTTATAAAATATTTCACTTATAAAGCCTCCTGTTACGATGCTCGCTTCATCGTTTGGTAAAATATTCTTATCACTCATTAGTATACAATACATAAGTGAAGCAATGTTCCTTTATTCACAAGAATATCCAGACATCTCCACCTATTCATACTTCCCCTTCAGTCTGACAAAGGCCACGCCTTCCAATACGGAAGATGTCACCTTTCCATTGTCGTCTTTTTCAACCATTCGTAATTCCTGGTGGCGATGATTCCCGACAGGTATGATCATTCTGCCGCCTGCATCCAGCTGTTCCAGCAATTCACCCGGAACACGGCTCACCGAAGCGGTCACCATGATCCGGTCATACGGCTGGTGTTCCGGCCACCCAAGGCTTCCGTCGCCATGCTTGAAATGAATATTCGTGAAGCCTTTCGCATCCAGCCGCTTTTTTGCTGTATCATATAATGGTTCCAGCCTTTCCACGGTATATACCTCCTGACAAAATGCTGCAAGCAAAGCTGTCTGGTATCCTGAACCTGTCCCGATTTCCAAAACACGCGAATCAGGCTGCAGACCCAGCTCAAGGGTCATGTTCAGTACCAGTGTCGGCTGGGATATGGTTTGGCCAAAGCCAATCGACACAGGACAATCAGCAGCTGAAGCATTCGTATTCGATTCCATAAAATAACGGCGATCCAGCTGGTTGAAGTAAGCGACAATTTCCTCTCTTCTATTACACATGGCAAGCACCTCCATTTTTTCACAAAAAGCTTTCTGTCGTTCAGATTAATTCAATTTTAAATTTTAGTATAACAAAAAAACTTGAACCACTGCGGATCCAAGTAACTAAAGTTTCGTTTCTCGGGCTGAAGTTTCCACTCTCGGGCTGAAGTTTCAATTCTCGGGCTGAAGTTTCCAGTCTCGGGCTGAAGTTTTACTAGGCACCCAAACTACCTCCGTTTTTTAGGTACATGCTCAAATATTTCGCCGCTTTCAAAAAACTCAGCTACACGGCGTATCCAATCATAATATTCCTTCCATTCATGAAGTTCTGCCAGCAAGTTATTAATCGCTTGTTCATCCTCTTCCGTCAAATCCGGCTGCTCTTTAAGCTCGTCCAGTTTCCTCTTCAAACGCTGTTCAAAGTGACGGCTCCGGTTAATGGCTTTTTGCCAAGTGGATGTAAAGAGTGAGATAAACGTCTGATAATAATCTTCTTCAACTTGGTACAGATCTTTCCGGAAACCTTTCTTAAAAACACGTTCAGTGATATTCATGTCAATCATTTCCCGGACAACCTGACTCATCCGTGTTTTGCTCATCCCTGTTTCAGCAGACAACTCATCCAGCGTCATCGGCTCCCGGTTCATATAAATGATTCCGAGAATAAGGCCGACACTTTTAGGAGCACCAAAGGCATCCATATTGTCTGTTATTTTCTCAATGAATTGCGTTCTGACATCATCAATTCGTTCAGTATTATTTACCATTCCGACCATCCTTTTTCAACCATCTTGACTGCAGCCTATCACACCATTTTCCAAAATCGAAACGGCCTGTCACTGTATATAATCAAATAATACGACGAAAACAGGCGCATATGACATATAATTCTTATAAATTGAAAAGTTGATAAAGTTTATGTTGTTTTTTGTTTATTCCGCTGGGCTGCAGCAAACGCATCCCAGAATCAAGTCAGCGATAAACAGAAACAGCTTACTCAACCGCACTAATTGTTGTTGCTTTTTTTGCCATTGTCTCCGCCAAAAGATACAAGTTGGTGGCCCACTCTCGCCTGAGACACCGTAGAATCAAAGTCATCCGAATCCGAAGCTGTTAAGGCGTTTGCCATTCGAAACCCGACTACATGGCCGGGCATGAGCGTAACAAGGTTACCGCCATACCCCTTCATATTCGGCAGATAGAGCTCGTATCCTTCCGGTGAACGATAAGGCTCAATGTGCCAATTCATGGCATAATATTTAGGCCCAAACTCATTCTTCTCTTCCTTGGAAAGGGCTAAAGCAGGAGGATCTTGTTTTGGCAAAATGCTGTCCACCAACTGACGATTTAGTATCTGATTGCCACTCCAGTTACCGTGCTTTTCATAGAGCAAAGCGATTTTAGCCAAGTCGTCCAGTGTGGCGTGATAACCGAAATCCATTCTCGGATGACCAGATGAGCCATCAGCCTCGATGCTTCGATTTACTGGCGCGTAATATATACCAATTGGTTCGTACACTTCTTTCATGAGCAACTGGTCCAAAGTGGCGTCCTCACCCTCCTTACTCCGGAGGTACTCTTCAAGAGCAACACCAAGAAGGAATGCATCTTGATCACGATAATTGTACTTCGTTCCGGGCTCCCATACCCGTGGATAGTCTAATGATTCGGTAACCTTTTCATTCTTCGATGCCGCTAAATACCATCGGTGGTAGTCACACAAATAGCACGTTGGATCATCAACGGTGGCACCGCGTCCTGAAGCCATATTGGCCATATCCAGGTAAGTGACATCATTCCAATCTTTTTGGGATTCCGGGATTTGTATATAGTCAGCAATCTTCTCATCAAGCAGACCACGCCCGTACTTCTCAGCCAAACGTAACATCGCGACGTTCATCATCGCTGTTTTGGTCACTGACCAAACGCCATAACGAATTTCATCGCCATATGGAAATGGTCCAGCAGCGAAATGGCAAGGCGATCGATAGAGCACCCCCTCGTAGAAGAGACCAGTCTGGAGAACGTTTTTTTCCTCCGCTGCGTTTGTTGCCCCATTAAACGCCGCTAAATTATTGTCCCCGACCTTTTTTTTTAATTCATTGAGAGGGGCGGTTGGAAAGCGGTTTTCGAGATGAAGACGATAAACATTTTTATGATGCTCCAGATTATCGATTCCACCAGGCTTATATGATGCCTTCGTAACTCCCCAGGCGTTGAAATAGCCCGATACATCGAAGGGACCTGTCTGTGCAACGATTTGAAATCGAACATGCGAAACGTTATCTTCTTTATAAAGGAACATGGCGATTCCAATATGCGTTTCTCCTTCTAAGCGATTGACGAGAGAAAATGGAAATGACGCACGATTCCAGCCGTTATCCTGGTCAAAGTTGCTCCAAACGCGCCCCGGTTGGACAATGATATCCCAGTAGCTTTTTGCTTTCTCCAATGTACCGTTTGGGATGACATCCTGAGTCACAGGTACCAGATATTTGTCATCTACAGTAAAAAATTCTAAAGACACGTCCGGGAAAAAGGTAATATCTTTGCCGTGTACTTTGTTTGTACTGGGCTCCGGATTCATTCCCATTTGTGTTCCCTCAAGCTTCAAAGTACCTTCAAACTCTATTGAAGGCTCTTGAGCATTATCGGGGGCTGCGAATAGATCATTCTTTGCTAAGCCACTGACTTCCGTTCCCTCGATGAGTTCTTCCCACATAATTGGATCGTTCGCTATTTTCATGATTTCATGGCCCTCTCTTGTCTGTCATAAAAGTTCTTTCTACAAGTTTTAATGCGAGGATTAAGTTGTCCCGTTTTAAAATGTGTTCAACTATGGAGTCACGAAACTGACAGTCAAGCAAAGCACTTGACCGTCTTGTCATGACCTAATGACACATATGGAAAGTTTGAATAAAACTTAATTTCCGTTTTTCATTTTTTCAATCTTATCTTGATTGTTATCAATCCACGCCTGCGCGACTTCATCGGGATCAGCACCACCGTCAATTTCAGCTATCATTTGTTCCATGTCTTTCATGGATATACTCCAGTTGCTTAAAAACTGGAATGCCTCTGGTGCTTTCTCTTCCAATCCTTTATTGGCAATAACATGAATAGAACTCGCATCAAACAACCCTTTCTCGGCTGTTACTTTTTCATTTGACAGTATTTTTAAATCGTATTTATCAAACATTGAATGAGGCCGCCATCCATAAAACAAAACAGGATTTTCCTCTTCCATTTCTGCTTCAGCAGCTGCCAGCATAGCTGCTTCCGAGGAATTGGTCATTTCAATATCCAGATTGTAAAAATCGATAACTTTTTCCATGTCCTGCATTGCCGGATCACCCGCGCCAATGGCAAACATTTCATTATTGACGATATCTTCATTGCCTTTTAAATCTTCAACATCGTTGATATCCTCCATATACTTAGGAACAACCATTCCGGAATTTGCATCATCATAACTGACGGCAATACTTTCGATTGAATCAGAGTACTCTTCAATATATTGTCTTTGTGCCGGAAACCACGAATCCATAAATATATCAATATCTCCATTTGACATACCCGTATAAACACTGCCAGCATCGGCGTTTGTTTCTTCTACTTTATAGCCCATGTTTTCTAAAATTTTGCCAGCTATTTTCGTTGGTGGAACGGTACTTGTCCAGTTTGTGACACCAAACGTTAATGTTGGCTTGTCCTCACTTCCTGTATCACCTGTACCATCTGAATCACCACTTGATGAGCAACCGTACAAGGCTATTGAAAATAAAATTGTTATTAGAATAAATAGTGTTTTCTTCATTTTAAATCTCCTAACATTTAATATCGTTTATTGTCAGCCCGATCATTTCAATAAATGAACTCTTAAATTGCGTATTGTCCAGGGAAATCGATATCTTTACATACACCTCAAACGTGCAAGGATGAATTTTCCCTCAACCAATAATAAGGATAATAGCTTTATAAATAATATCCCCATTCTTATTTCTTTCAGTCATGGAGAAAATTATCCCAAAGCCCTTTTCATAATCTCATTTCACTTTCCCCCTTGTTTATTACATACTCCCGTTACTTAATCGCATAATAACAATGTAAATCCACCCCATATGAAATCAGATAATCAATTAGTCAATGGGTATAAGAACGAATTTTAATAAGATCCTTTTAAAGAATAATTCAATCGATAATAGAAATCAAACCTTTATATAATGAATACAGCATAAAAAATTTGTAAAGTATA
>NZ_DATGTT010000077.1:0-18965 GCF_035301675.1 Lentibacillus sp.
CGGCTCAAGAGTTTGCCGCCAACTTCCTTCAGATTCCACCTCACGATGGACACCCTTGTCTTTGGCTAACGGTTCCTACTACCAAGTCCGTAGGAGACTTTCACTCCCTAGACATAACACATGCCCGGCGCACAATAAAAGGAAACCGGAAGCAAGACCGGTTTCCCCGTTAAAACATTATGCTTTTAACAATTTAGCGTTTATCGCAACAATAATCGTACTCAAGCTCATCAACACTGCGCCGACTGCCGGACTGAGAATAATGCCGATGGGTGCCAGCACACCTGCTGCAAGCGGGATGGCCACAATATTATAGCCTGCCGCCCACCACAGGTTCTGAACCATTTTGCGGTATGTTTTGCCGGATAGATTCATCAAAGCAACAACATCTTTCGGATTGCTTTTAACGAGTACAACATCGGCCGACTCCATCGCCACATCGGTACCGGCTCCGATGGCAATTCCCAGATCCGCTGTAGCCAGTGCCGGCGCGTCGTTTACACCATCACCTGTCATGGCAACTTTCCAGCCTTTCTCCTGGATTTTCTTCACTTGGTTCGCTTTGTCATCCGGCAATACTTCGGCATATACCTCATCAATCCCCAGTTGGTTTGCCACCCAATCAGCAACTTTTTGGTTGTCGCCGGTCAGCATGATGGAATGAATTCCCTCGTCTTTGAGTGATGCGATTGCTTCTTTGGCGGTTTCCCGGACCATATCCGCAAGCGCAACCATACCGATCAGTTCGTCATCCAACAGCAGAAAGACAACGGTTTTGCCTTCTTCTGATAACTTTTCGAACGTATGCGTGTCATAATCCATGTTGTTATCATCGACATAGCCGGGGCTGACAACATTTACTTTCTTGCCCTCAATTTTGCCTTCAATACCTTTGCCGGTGATTGATTCAAATTCATCAATATTTTTCAGTTCAAGCTCTTTTTCATTTGCTGAGTTGACAATGCCGGCCGCAATCGGATGCTCCGAATTCTGTTCGAGACTGGCTGCCCATGTCAGGACATCTTCTTCTTCATATCCTTTCTGCGGTACAATATTTGTTACACCGAATTCGCCTTTGGTCAGTGTACCCGTTTTGTCGAACACAACGGCATTTAAATTACGGGCACCTTCAAAGTTGGCACGGTTGCGGATCAGGAGTCCCTGTTTGGCGGAAATCGACGTGGAAACCGCAATAACAAGCGGTGCTGCCAGTCCAAGTGCGTGCGGACAGGTAATGACCATCACAGTGACCATCCGCTCCAAAGCAACATCAAACTGATACCCGAGCATCAGCCAGATAAATAATGTGATGAGCCCTGATGCAAGGGCAACGTAGAAAAGCCATTTGGCGGCACGGTTTGTCAGATCCTGTGTTTTTGATTTTGATTCCTGTGCTTCCCGGACTAACGTAATAACCTGGGAAAGGTACGAATCTTCACCGGTTTTTTCAACCCTGACTTTAATCGAGCCTTCTTTATTAACCGACCCGCCGATCACTTCATCGCCTTTTTCCTTTTCGATCGGTACCGATTCACCTGTCAGCATCGACTCATCAATCGCTGAATTGCCGTCATAAATCGTCCCGTCGACCGGTATTTTTTCGCCGGGTTTGACGAGAACATTATCGTCTTGTTCCAATTCTGAGGTCGGCACGTCGGTCACATTGCCATCCTCATCGAGTTTATGTGCTTCATTTGGCATGAGTTTTACCAATTCTTCAAGGGCATTGGATGCGCCCATGACCGACCGCATCTCAATCCAGTGACCGAGCAGCATGATATCAACCAATGTGGCCAGTTCCCAGAAGAAATCCTTTCCTGCCCAGCCGAAAACAGTCATTGAACTGTACCCGTATGCGACAAGGATGGCAAGACCAATCAGGGTCATCATCCCTGGGTTTTTGTTCTTCAGCTCGCTGATGCCGCCCGTAATGAACGGCCAGCCGCCGTAGAAGAAAACGAATGTTGCAAGCACGAACAGGATATACTGATCAAATGGAAAACGCCAATCGACACCAATAAAATTCTGAATCATCGGTGACAAAATTAAAATAGGTATGGTAACGATTAAAGATATATAAAATCGTTTTTTGAAATCACTCACCATATCCCCATGGTCGTGATGGCCGTGACCATGATGATCGTCTCCCTGATGATGGTCATGGCTGCCATGATCGTGATTGTGATGTTCATGGTCAGAATGATGTTGATCATGGTAATTGTGTCCATGTCCATAGTGCCTGCTTTGATTTCTTTCATAATCATTTGTCATTTCTGAATCTCCTTTCTGAATCTATACGATTGTTTTTTTATTTCTCAATTATACATATACCCCCTACGGGTAATATTAAACTAAAAGCACATTATTGTCCAATAATCTCCTCAGACCACTTAGTGACTGGTGCAGGCTTTCACGATTGCGCCACGCGATTAATCCTGTCTTCTTCCTTTTTCCCTTTCGCCCCACTCCAATACATGTTCATTAAAAAACCGGCAAAAAATATCGCCGGTTTTTTCTTATCGATCTATCCTTTTTGTGCCTTAATCGCATAGTGTTCTGAATCCGGATAAAATAGCTCCGTATCAAACCCATGATCTCTCAGCATACTTTCCATTTTCGTTGAAGGGATTCTTATTTCAAGCGGCGGACCGGATTCTGTTTCAACTGCTTCCCAATCCATTAGCAGAAGATATCCTCCCGGTCTGAGAATCCGTTTCATTTCCTCAATGGTCCGGTTGATACTCCCCACTTCATGAATGACAAATGTATTTAAGACCCGCGTCACTGAGTCGTCAGGAAGATTAACATGTTCAAGATCGCTCACAACGGTTTTAATGTTCCCGATGTTTTCTTTTTCAGCATTTTGGTTGAGCCGTTCGAGCATTTCCGGTTCAACATCCACAGCGTAAACATCAGATTCGGTCAGCCTGGCCAGAGGAATTGTAAACAATCCTGGACCCGCACCCAAGTCTGCAACCGTATCATCACTGTTAACGTTCAAATGGTTAATGATTCTCTCAGGCTGTAATTGTGCTTTGCGTTCGTCACTCACTAATTTATCAGCATTTTTAGGATTAAATCTTTTCTCTGTCATCAATTATCACCTCTGATATGATAGTTTACCATTCTTGATTGATCTTAACACCAATCAGCTCTTTTAAAAGAAATCCATCCAAATTTTAACGGCAGTACCCAAAATGAGCACAGCCAAAATTCCCTGCAAAATTTTCGTATTCATCCGTTTTCCAGCATTCGCTCCCAGCGGCGATGCGATCAGGCTGGCAACGATCATTACAACTGCCGGGATGAACAAAATCTGTCCTGTCATGATTTTCCCCGCAGTCGAACCAATTGATGAAATGAACGTAATCGCCAGTGACGATGCGATGGTCATGCGTGTCGGAATCTTTAAAACAAGAAGCATGATCGGCACTAAAATAAATGCGCCTGCTGCTCCAACAATACCGGCGCCAATACCGGTTATAAATGCCAGAGAGGCCGCAAGCCACTTATTAAATGTGACCTGTTCGAACGGGATATCGTCTATTTGTTTCTTGGGAACAAACATCATAATGGCTGCAATTAAAGCCATTAAACCATAGACAAAGTTGACCCCGCCATCTGTCATAAACCGTGATCCATATCCACCGATAAAGCTTCCAATAAGAATGCTGATCCCCATATAAATGATAAGGGTTTTGTTCAGGTAACCGCCCTTCCGGTATGCCCAAACACCGCCAATTGTAGCAAACAGCACTTGAACGGCGCTGATGCCAGAAACTTCATGAGCTGTAAATGCCGATAACCCTAATAAAGGCGGGATATATAAGAGCATCGGATATTTAACGATTGATCCGCCAATCCCTACCATTCCGGAAATAAATGAACCGGCAAATCCAATCAGAAATAGAACAACGATAAAAACGAGACTGTATTCCATCTAAACTTTCCCTCCCAAAAGAAGGGGGCCCCAGCATCTGGGGTCTCCATTACGCTTTTTTAATCCAGAATTTCAAGACGTCATCTCCTTGTGCTTCATCCACCAGTTCATGGCCTCCGGAGTTAGCCCATGCTGCCAGGTCGCTTTTGGCTCCTTTATCTGTTGCATGAACTTCCAGAATTTCACCTGAGTCAATTTCTTCGATCGCCTTTTTCGTTTTCACAACCGGCATTGGGCATGCGATGCCGGTTGCATCTAATACTTTTACTGCTTCCATCATAAGTTCCTCCTTATTAATTTATTGCATTTTTATAATTACACAGTTGTTCATTTACGCTGTATTCCGGGGAATTGCGCCAGCCCCGGAATATTAGCCATGCACTGCACAGCGATTTGGTCCAATTTCCATTTCGCGTTGTTTTTCGTCTTCCGGATTCATTTTACCCATATTGGTCTGGCGAATATTATCGTGTTCATTTGGCTGCGGCGGTAGATTTTCAGTTACCATCTTCCGGAATTCTTGTTCATCCTCCACCTTTAGACCTGAGTTACGCTGATACAAATCACCAATCCTTGCCTTGACACTGCCGTCTTCAGCCATCTCTTCTACAAATGAATAGTGAGCAGGCAATACAATCAAATCATCAGACAACACTTTATAACGGCTGTACAGCGTCTCACGCAGGTCGCCAACCCAGTCTTCAGCTTTACCGGCCAGATCCGGACGTCCGATTGATTTCACGAATAGAATATCACCTGTCATCAAGTATTGATCATCAATAATCAGCGACGTGCTTCCAATCGTGTGCCCCGGTGAATAAAGCGGCTGCACCTTTATGGTTGTATTGCCGACGGTTATATCATTGCCTTCTTCCAATGGCGCATAATCAAATGTTACTTCAACAGCGTCTTTCGGTGGCAAATGATACGTTCCACCAGTATTTTCGGCAAGCTGACGACCACCTGAAATATGGTCAGCATGAAGATGGGTATCGATTGTATGCTTGATGGTGACACCTTTCCCTTCAGCAAACCGTTCATAAATGTCGGTCATCCGGTTGGCGTCAATAACCGCTGCTTCATTTTCTGAAACAGCCATATACGACAAACAGCCCTTGCCAAGGCGGACAAATTGATAAAGACTCCCGCCGCCGTTCAAGTCCGCAATTTTAACCGGTTCGAGGTGTTCACTCCAGGCTTTCATGCCGCCTTCCAGATCATGGACATTGGTAAATCCTTCTTCTTCCATCATTTCAGCGACCATTTTGGATGAATTTCCTTTTGCACAGACCACAATGACTTCCTGATCCTTATTCAATTTTTTAGTAATCGGATCAAGGCCATCAAGCAGATTAAAATACGGCTCATTGATTACTTCGACACTGTCCCCCTCAATTTTCCAGTCATCCACATCATCCTTATTCCGCACATCGAGAATCAATGTTTTTTCACGATTGACTACGCGCCTTGCCAGTTCTTGAGTCTTAATTGGTTGTGACAACTATTTTCCTCCTTTTTTAAAATGTCAGTGACATATCGGCATCTTTGGCAAATTCAATAAATGTTGCCGCTCCGCCGACTTCAACACCACCAACAAACGCTTCTTTTTCCAAATTCATGACATCCATTGTCATTTGACAGCCAATCAGTTTAACACCCATTTCCTGCGCCATACTCAGCAAATCACTGATTGACGGCACGTTCGCCTTCTCAAAACCTTCCTGAAAATGTTCTTTTCCTTCAGGCAGCGGCAGTTTTTTATGCGCTTCTTTGTGGATCAGGTTCAGACCTTCAAACGTAAAGAAAATGCCTACCTCTTTATCAGATGCTGCAGCAGCAGTTGCGATATTGAACACTTTATATGCATCAAACAAATCTCCATTTGCTGCGATGATTGCGACGCGTGTATTGTTGCTTTCCATTGTTTATTCCTCCTTGTGAATAGTTATTTCCTACTTCTCTACATCTTCATCCCATTGAAGCATACCGCCGTCAACATTGGTGACCTGAAAGCCTTGAGCATCAAGAAATTCACTTGCTCTGCCGCTTCTTCCACCGGAACGGCAGACCATGTAATAGTGTTTGTCCTTGTCAATTTCGTCCAAACGTTCAGGCACCTCTCCTAGCGGGATATGCTTTGCGCCCGGAATCTTACCTTGTGCCACTTCGTCATCTTCCCGGACATCAATTACATTCACGCCCTCATTGTTTTTAATTTTTTCCGCCAATTGTTTGGTAGTTATTTGTTTCATAAGATTACCTCCTCAAAATTTTAAATACAGATAGGGGCAGGGGTATATTATAGTTTTTTAAAAAAGGTTAGTGTTGGTCACTAAACCTATTTTTACTTTATACAGTATTCGGCAAACTCGTCAATTTCAACTTTTTATCTGCTTTTGACAAGCAAATCAACTGCTTCTTTGACAAGGTCTTCCGTGCTTTCACCATTTTGCTTCTCTTCCCGGATGCACTGTTCAAGGTTCTGACTCACAATGACTGCGGCGGTGCGATCCAGCGCATTCCGTACAGCTGTCATCTGCGTCACCACATCCCGGCATTCTTTATTCTCATCCATCATTTTCGTCAAACCTCTAAGCTGACCTTCGATACGCTTCACACGATTTTTGACATCTGTACCGTATTCCATGATGGTGTCCCTCCCTTCTTTCTTCAAAAATTCCTTTAGTATAAGCCCTTTACAGCGATATGCTCGTTTTATTTGAATCTGTCTTTTCAAGGACACATTCATCATATACCCCTATAGGTATTTTGTCAAACACTAAATTTTTCAGTATTATGGACTCCTTTTTCATGCTGCATGCATACCCTGTACTGATTGACTAAACGCATGCGACATGCTATCGTTTGTGGGTATCAAATGACGGCTTTTTAAACAAATTAAAAGGAGAATCTTTTCGATGTAAGTTAAAATCCCCCATCAGAATCAAAAAATACTACTAAATAAAAATGGAAGGGATTTTTTATGGGTATGCATAATGAAGTGAAAAAACGGCGAACTTTTGCAATCATTTCGCACCCGGACGCCGGGAAAACAACTATGACCGAGAAACTTCTGCTGTTCGGCAATCTGATCCGTTCAGCCGGTACTGTTAAAGGAAAAAAGTCAGGAAAATTCGCCACATCGGACTGGATGGAAATTGAAAAGCAACGCGGCATTTCAGTGACATCGAGTGTGATGAATTTCCCATATCAAGGACATCAGGTAAATATTCTCGACACCCCCGGGCACGAGGATTTCAGTGAAGATACGTACCGGACACTTACTGCTGTGGACAGTGTTGTCATGATTATTGATGCGACAAAAGGAATTGAAGCACAGACACTTAAATTATTCAAAGTGTGTAAAATGCGCGGCATCCCTATTTTTACATTCATTAATAAGCTTGACCGCGAAGGCCGCGAGCCGCTTGAATTGCTGGAAGAGATTGAGGAAGTGCTCAATATTGAAACATATCCAATGAGCTGGCCTGCTGGCATGGGCAAACGATTCCTCGGTACATTTGACCGGTACGGACAACAATTTATTCAATACAATGGGAATGAGGAAGAGACCTATATTCCCTATGAAGATCTGGATAAACCGGAATATGAGGAGCTGGTATCTAATGCGACCTACCAGGCTTCCAACGATGAGCTGGCACTGGTTGAGGAAGCAGGTGATCAATTTTCACTCGATGCCGTTTTATCCGGCGAGCAGACACCGGTCTTTTTCGGCAGTGCACTGGCTCCGTTCGGTGTGCAGAATTTTTTCGATACGTTCATTTCGATGGCACCGGAACCCGCACCGCGCAAATCAACGGAAGGTGTCATTTCACCGGATAACCCGGATTTTTCCGGCTTTATTTTCAAAATCCAGGCCAACATGAACCCGAATCACCGGGACAGAGTCGCTTTCCTGAGGGTTTGCTCCGGGAAATTTGAACGCGGGATGAGTGTGAAACTGGCACGCACCGGAAAACCAATCAAATTGGCGCAGTCACAGCAGTTTGTAGCTTCTGACCGTGATACGGTCCAGGAAGCATATGCCGGTGATATTATCGGCGTTTATGACCCGAACGCATATCAAATCGGCGACACGCTGCTGGAAGGGAAAGATTTGTTCGAATATCAGGAGCTTCCGCAATTCCCGCCGGAGCAATTCCAGCGTGTCACGGCTCAAAACGTCATGAAAGCCAAACAGTTTAAAAAAGGAATTGAGCAGCTCGTCCAGGAAGGCGCCATCCAACTGTATAAACATTACCGTTCTGAATCATACATTCTCGGAGCGGTCGGTGAACTGCAATATGAAGTCTTCCAGTACCGCATGCGAAATGAGTACAATGTGGAAGTCATGCTCGAGCCAATTGGTGAGCGGGTTCCCCGTTGGCTGAAGCCTGAGCAGGTTGATCCATCGATGTATGACGAGCGCAATATGCTGGTCCGGGACCGCTCCGACAATTACGTCGTCCTGTTTAAAAATGAATTTTCCATGAACTGGTTCAAAGACAATCATCCGGATATCGAATTAACTGATCTGTTTGATGTAAACCAGTATGATCAAACAACATAATAATAGGTGGGCGCACAGAATTTCTACCGTGAGATTCTGTGCGCTTATTTGTTTTTGAATCGTGATTGTTCTGCTCTTTTATTGATGCTGTTTCTTTTCTAGTGATATTTCCGTTCTTCTGTTGATATTTCTGGTTTTCTGCAGATATTTTCGCGCTTCTGCTGATATTTCCGTTCTTCTGCAGATAACACCTCCCTTCTGTTGATACTTGAACGCTTCTGTCGAAATCTTCCCCCTCTTCTGTAGATATCTCTCCACTGCCCGTAATTCCGTTTTCCACCGTTACGAACAAAGGCCCGGGGCGCCCGTTTAGCGACGTGCGGACTGCGCTCAGCGCTGCAGGTGGGTCGGCGTTGCCGCGCATCGCGGCGGTTTTAGCCGATCTGCTCCACTGGCCGCAGGAGATAAAGGAAACATGCCCCTCATAGGGGGTATGCCGACGTTGGGCGCAAAGCCCGGGTTTAGTCGGCCTTCCTTGAACTTCTGGAATCGCTGTTGACTTATCGGACGGAGGTGAAGGAAGTCACGCTACAGCTTTAGTGCTGGAGCCGGACGTGACAATTTTTGATAAAGCATTTGTAGAGCCAAAAATTTATACTTACTTATATCATAAAAAACGGCCGTCTCAAAAGCTCACCTTTTGAGACGGCCGCCTAATGCCAGGATTAAAATCAGGAAAGTTTCCCGGCATTGGATTAGCTGATTCAGCTCATCGTTGGGATAGCGCTATCCCGTACAGCTATATATTCCGGACGCTTTTTGCCGCCCGAATACGGCTCAACTAAGCGATTTTCAACACTATTGTACACCATGAACAAATTGTTGCGCGGGTATGGTGTTATATTGCTTGTTGACCCATGCATCGTATTGCATTCAAACAGAGTGATGGAGCCAGCTCTTCCTGTCGGCACGGAAATACCGCCGCCTTTTTCAGCAAGCCAGCTCAGACTGTCTTCATCTGGTACACCGAATTTCTGTTTTTTCAACGATTCCTTATAGTTTTTATCAGGCGTTTCCCCTACACAGCTGACGTAGTAGTTCTGGGACCCCGGTATAAGCATCAAAGGCCCGTTAAATGTATAGTTGTCGGATAAGGCAATTGATAAACTGACCGCCCGCATCCGCGGCATGCCATCTTCAACGTGCCATGTTTCAAAGTCGGAATGCCAGTCAAATTCCTTCCCTTTGAAACCCGGCTTATAATTAATACGGGATTGGTGTATATAAACATCGCTTCCCAGCAAATGGTTCACGATGTCAAGTATCCGCTGATCATTTGCAACGTCTTTAAAGTAGTTGTCGTCCTTGTGTACATGAAAAATTGAACGGATGTCATCACTTTCCGGTTCACGGATCACTTTGTCGGAAGTGACATCTTTGTTCGAATCCTGCAATTCAAAAATGGCTTTCTGCATGTCTGTAACTTCCTCATCTGAGAAGAAATTCTCAATCTGCAAAAACCCATTTTTTTCATAGGAATCAAGCTGTTCTTTTGAAATAGGGGCTTGATTATCTTTGGATCGATCCGTGTGTATCACAGGGTCCTTCCGTTCTAATATCTCCGGCTGGTCCTTTTTTCGTGATGGATAAAGATCTTCCATTCTAACAACACTCCCTATTAAAATTTTTCACTTTAACGATATATGCTATTAAGTTTCCTGGTTAGCCGGGAAACTTTCCTGCATGGTTTTAACGACACCTCAACCTTCTTAATTAACTCCTAAATTCCCTAATATAAAAAACCTTTTAAAATTATTGTATAATTGAACCCTGATTAATGCAAATGTTACGAAAAAACTGTCTTATCATGCGACATTTAGCCAGATAAGACAGCACAGACAATTTATTTTTTCTTTGTCCAGTTTTTCTCTTTATCAATCTTTAGCGCTTTGTAAAATGAAGCAATCATCAGCAGCATAATAACTGAGAATGGAAGAGCTGCTGATATTAACGCATTTTGCAAGGCCTGCAGACCGCCTGTGTAAAGCAATACAGCTGCAATTGCCGACTGTGCAAATCCCCAGGTGAATTTTACCTTGGTCGGCGGTGACATCGAGCCATTGGTCGTCTGCATACCCAGGACAAATGTTGCCGAGTCTGCTGATGTAATGAAAAAAGTACTGATCAAGAGTATGCCTATAATCGATAAAATCATCCCGAACGGCAATTGATCAAACATCGCGAATAATGCCTGTTCATCCGGCAGTCCGGCAATATCAGTTCCATTATTTTGGGCTTCAATGCCTGAGATGCCAAATGCTGAAAACCATAAAAAACTGACGACAGACGGCACTATCAAAACACCGGCCAAAAATTCCCTTATCGTCCGTCCTTTTGATACACGGGCAATGAAAATCCCAACAAACGGGGACCAAGCTATCCACCACGCCCAGAAGAAGACCGTCCAGTCCAATACCCATTGCCGTTCATCATCGTCATTCGGTGCCAATCGGAAACTCTCAGAGGGCAGCTGCTGCAAATAGGAACCAATCGTGTCCGTAAATGAATTAATGATATATAAACTTGGACCCAGAATTAACGTGGCCAGAAATAGTATTCCACCCAATCCCATATTGGCATTACTCAAATATTTAATACCCCGGCTGAGTCCGGTATATGTTGAAATCATAAATAAAACAGTCACAATCAGAATAATAATGAGCTGAACCCAGAACGAAATGGGAATATCAAACAGGAAAGAAATACCGCCATTAATTTGCGTGGCGCCAAACCCTAGAGTTGTGGCCACACCTACTATAGTTGCGAACACAGCAATGACATCGACGAGCTTTCCCCATCCCCCTTTCATTCGCTCCCCAAACAGCGTTTCCAGTGAAGCACTGACCAGACCGGGCTTTTCATGACGGAACATAAAGTATGCCAAGACAAGTGCAATGACCGCATAAATTGCCCAGGCATGGATTCCATAATGAAAAAACGTTACGCGCAATGCATCTTCCAGTGCCTCCGTTGAACCAGACTCAGCTGTGGGAGGCGTTTTTATATAGTGGGAAACCGGTGATGCAACGCCGTAAAACACAAGACCGATCCCCATGCCTGCACTAAAGAGCATGGCCAGCCATGAGGTGTAAGTAAATTCCGGTTTTTCACCGGCTCTTCCAAGCTTGATTTTTCCATAAGGACTAAAAACCAAATATAAACAAAATAACACAAATAACGTGACGATTAATAAATAGAACCAGCCAAAATGAGCAGATATATACCCCATGATTGACCCTGAGATACTTTCAAAGCTGTCCGGTGTAATGACCCCCAATACTGATAATGCAAGTGTAAGTATCAGAGTGATCCAAAACACCATTGTTACCTTCTTCATATCTTTCAACCTTCCTATTCACATGGTTCGTATAGTTTTTCTGATCTGTATCTTTTCTATGCAAACATATGGAATCAATGGTCAGACAGGAAGCTTGAAAGCAGATTTATTTGTTTTCGGGGGCATATCCCTTAAACTGTCATTAGCAGAAAACGAAAGAGGTCTGACAGTCATGAAACAATTCTGGAGCGACGTTATTCAATATCGGGGCACCCACTATGATTTTGGCTATACACAAGGGGAACAGCTCAGGGACTCACCCATTCTGATTAACCGCAGAAAACAATGGGGACCCAAAAAAGACCGGCATTTCCTCATAAATCCCGATGAGGTAACACAGGCCATCCGCATATTTGCACCCGGTGTCTGGGACGAAATCCGCGGACTGGCAGATGCACTGCAATTGAATATGGAAGAGGCCATCCGCATGTTTGGCGGCTATTATCTGGAATATAATCGAAGCGGCTGCTCGATTTTTACGGATTCGGATTACATGATCCGTAATTATGACAGCCACCCGGTTGGCTATGAAGGGCGTTATATGGTTTATCAGCCAACTGACCAGGGGTATGCCGTCATCGGACCATCGATGCAGATTACCGGGCGGGTTGATGGCATGAACGAAAAAGGCCTTGTTATGGGGTATAATTTTACCCATCGCAAACAGTCAGATGACGGTTTCCTTTGTAATATGATTGGACGAATGATTCTGGAAACATGCGCCAGCGTTGAGGAAGCTATTTCCCTGTTGAAAAAAGTTCCGCACCGGCACTCATTCAGTTATGTTTTGCTTGATAAAAGCGGTGAATCTTATGTAGTAGAGGCATCGCCAAGAGAAGTTGCTGTGCGCAGATCGAATGTATGCACCAACCATTTTCATCTGCTCGATGAGGAAAACCGCTACCGGCAGGAAGAGTCGCGGCACCGGGAAACCGAAATTCAGGAACAACAGCAGTACACAGCTGACCCATACGAGGCTTTCCGGGTGATGAATGATTCAGATAAGGACATCTACTCATTCAAATATGATGCAGCAGCCGGAACGCTTCATACGGCAGCCTATTTTCCAAAGCAGATGAAAGCCTGGTTCGCTATTGGCCCCGACAGAAAACCGATTATTTTCGACTTCAATAAGTGGCTGCAAGGAGAAAAAATCAACGTCAAACGTATCAAAGGCGAGCTTGATTATCCTAAGCCATTTGTGAATATGGCCTTGCAATAGTATAACACCTCTACGTTGCCATAGCTGGAAGAGGAGTAAGGGAGCAGACGCTGGAGTAGTTATTTAATCAACTGACAGGATTTGATGAGCATAAAGATGTTGCCCGGGACTTTACAGGGAATGTTGGAGTGGGAAGATCGTAATGAATGAGTTCTGGTTTTATCGATAAGTTTCGGCATCTATGTTTGGGGTGCTCTTACTTTTAATTCCGCTCCTGCACGTTTTGACGCCGCTCCCGCACGTTTTACGGATTGATTAAAAAGCTGCGACATGGTGTTTACACCATGTCGTAAGTCTCACTCTGAAAAAACTTCTTCCAGCATTTTATCAACATGAATTTCTGTCGTGTTCAAAAGCGGAATATCGACATCTCCGTCTTTCAGAATCATTGGCAGTTCCGTGCATCCTAGAATCAGACCATCCAGTTGTTCTTCCTTGATCATTTTATTGATGATTTTCAGAAACGCCTGCTTCGTCTCGTCCTTCACAATGCCATTTTCCAGTTCATCCACAATCCGCTGATGAATAAATTGCTGGTCTTCCTCAGAAGGTGCCACAATATTTTTGCTGCCTGATTTAAATGGTTTTTTGAAAAAGTTATGCTCCATTGTAAACTTCGTGCCCAGCAGACCAACATTTTGCAGACCTAATTCATCCGCTTTGTCATATGTTGCTTCTACAATACTGATCATTGGAATCGTCACATATTTTCGGATTTGATCAAACACGATATGTGGTGTATTTGCGGAGACGACAGCGAAGTCAGCCCCGATTTCTTCCAGTTTTTTCGCTGCAGCGCCTACATATTCACTAAGGTCATCAAGCCGGTCTTCGCTGATAAATTTAAAAACATGATACATGTTGATGCTGTTAATAAACAGTTCCGGCAATGTCTGTTTACTGTTCATCCGATCCTGATATTTTTGAATGTATGATTGGTAATAATCTACAGTAGACTCAGGCCCCAGCCCGCCGACAATTCCTGCACATTTCATCATATCCTGTCCTTTCACTGAGTAATTTAATCGGAAAACTTACCTTATGGCTATGTTATCATACATTTTTACCAGACAATAATTATGTACAATAAAAACCTTTCCACCTTACTTACATGATGTCTTTTGCGTATTTGTAATGGGATATAACATAAATAAACCCAGCAATTTTCCACATCTGAAATTACTGGGTATTATCAGTCAGTTTGCAAACCTTTTTAGGTATGTTCCATTAATGCCGTGTTGTTAGAGGTTGTTCAAAAAGTCCGATAAGCATGACACATCACACGAACTGTCATGCTTTATTTGTGGAATTATCACCTTCACTCGATGTGTCCGATTTCTCCGATTCAGAGTCATTATCATCCATGATATCATTGGTTGATTTTTTAAATTCACGAAGCGTCTGACCGGCAGCATTCCCGATCTCCGGCAATTTCTTTGGCCCAAAAATAATCAATGCCAAAACAACAACAAGAATTAATCCTGGAATTCCGATATTTGCAATACCCATTAATGCTCACCTCCAACCCTGTTTAGTCTTATCATGCAGCAATTTTATTATGGCTTATACATTCTGTTACAATTCTTTTCCTATATCCTATTAATGTCAATACTGCTTTATTCCCGCTATAGATGCACATTACCTTTTACCGGTACCAGTTTCCTAACCGTTTTAAAACATTGATACATATTTTGGAAGATGCCGGGAAGTCTAAGCTTAACGTTCAGCTTACCAACCGTATGAAGGAGGGTTATGCCATGTCAGATAACCATGATGGAGATAACGAAAACGGCGTAAATGAGAACAATACGGAAACTGCTCCTGATGAAAGCCGGCGAAAATTCATTAAAAACACCGGAATGGTCGCTGGCGGTGTAGTCGGCGGGTCATTACTCGGCGGTTTTTTGACCAATCAGTTTCAATTGGGAACGGAAACTGAAAATGATAACACCCAAACGGATAACTTGCAGGAAGCCAGAATGTTTTTCAGTCGAAAAGAAGACTTCGACGTTTTAAAAGCAGCAACAGAGCAAATTTTTCCCGAAGACGACAATGGTCCAGGTGCTGTGGAACTAGGTGTGCCTTATTTCATCGATAAACAGCTGGCCGGTTATTGGGGCGTTAATGCCAAAGCTTACATGAAGAATCCGTTCCGGCAGACAAAAGAAGCTGTCGATGATTACGCCAAAAAGGATGGAGATCAGGACAAACAAGGTCCTGATTCAGAGACACAGCCACCGACACCTACCCCACGGTATCAGACAAAATTAAACAGAGGTGATTTATTCATTGCCGGCCTGAGAAAAATGAATCAGGTGAGTAAAGATAAATTTGATACCAAGTTTACAGAGGCAGAATCAGAGCAGCAGCAAGAAGTCATGAAAATGTTTGAGAATGGAGACGTAAAAATGAGAGGTGTTTCGTCCATTACTTTTTTCAATCTGCTCCAATCGACAACAATAGAGGGAGTATATGCCGATCCGGTTTATGGCGGCAATAAGAATATGCAAGGATGGGCGATGAAAGAATACCCGGGTCCTCGCATGGGTTTCTTACAAGAAATTGAGAGTGAGGAATTTATTAAAAAAGAACCTAAAAGTTTGAGGGATTATCAGACGTAACATTTATTCTGACGGAGGTATAGCAAATGGCAAAGAAATTGGATAAAGTGGATGTCGTTGTCGTAGGTACCGGCTGGGCCGGCGGCGTCGTATCTGCAGAACTTTCCAAAGCGGGTTATCAGGTTGTTGCATTGGAACGCGGCGAAAACAGAAATACAGCAGACTATACAGGCGTGAAGGATGAGCTGCGCTTTACCAACCGCTATCAAATGATGCAAAATCTATCACACGAAACAATAACCTCACGCAACACAATGGATGAAGAAGCGTTGCCGGTCCGTACACGTCAAGAGATGATGGCCGGAACAGATCTTGGAGGCGGTGGTGTTCACTGGGCAGGTGCTACATACCGTTTTATGCCTTATGATTTTGAGATTTACAGTAAAACAGTTGAACGGTATGGAAAGAGTAAAATACCGGACGGCATGACCATTCAGGACTGGGGGATTACGTATGATGAGTTTGAAAAATACTATGATCGCTTTGAAAAAACGGCCGGATTATCCGGTGAACAGGATCCCATCGGCGCAGAACATTCCAGTGATTATCCCACGCCGCCAATGAAGGAAACACCGAATCTTCGTCTATTCAAAGATGCAGCGAAAAACTTGGGTTATCACCCTTTTCAAATTCCGTCATCCAACCTGTCTGAAAGATACGAAAACCCGGATGGACAAGTTATCAACCAATGCCAGTATTGTTCTTTTTGTACACGGTACGGATGTGATTTTGGAGCGAAATCTGATCCAGTTGTGACTGTCATACCTGCAGCAAAGCAAACTGGAAATTTTGAGCTGCGAACTGAATCCTATGTCCGACGCGTACTGCATAACGATGGTAAAGCCACAGGCGTCATGTATGTAGACACCAAAACCGGTGAAGAATTTGAGCAGCCTGCTGATGTGGTTGTTTTATCCGCCTTTACATTTACGAACAACCGGTTACTGTTACTGTCCGGGATAGGTGAACCATATGATCCGGAAACAAGAAAAGGCGTGATTGGCAGAAACTTTAATGGACAGTTCAACATTACATTTCTTGGAGCCAGAGGATTTTTCGATGAGAAGAAGTTTAATCTGTATATGGGAGCCGGAGCATTGGGGGCTACTTTCAGCGATTTAGCCGGCGATAATTTTGATCATAGTGATTTGGACTTTATCCATGGCGGTGGTGTGGAAATCAGACAGTACGGACACGGCCCAATCGCAAGTAACAAGGTCCCCAAAGGCACACCAAAATGGGGCAAGGAATTCAAGGATAAATCAATCTTTTATACAAACCGCAATTTGGTCGTATGGTATACACCTGCTATCATGCCATGGTGGCACAATTACACGGACCTGGATCCAACGTACAAAGACGATTTTAATGACCCGCTTCTGCGCATTACCAATAAATATACCGACCAAGATCGTAGTATCGCAAAATTCGGTGTAAAAAAATGTAAGAAAGTGATGGAAGAAATGGGTGCTGATATTGTAGATGAAGATGAGGTCCCTTACGAATTTGATCACATCTATCAGGGCGGGCATTACGCTGGTGGTGTCATTATGGGTGATGATCCTGATACATCAGCTGTCAATAACTATCTGCAAATGTGGGACGCTGAGAACCTCTTTGTTGTTGGCGGATCGGCATTTCCGCATTTTGCAAACCGGCACCCGACAGCAACGATCGGCGCCTTAGGATACCGTGCCGCCGAAGGAATCGATAAATACCTTAAAAACGGCGGGGGCAGTCTGGTTTAAAAAACAGTCCCCGTCTTTCTCTAAGACTTGGTCTGACATGCTGTATTCGTCTTCCACTGACAATCGTAACAATAAAATTTCAGTTCATTTACCAGCCCGGAAATTTTCTGCTGTTTAGAACACTAGAATTACTCCAATACTATGGGATAAAACATGAACGATATACCGGCATCTGAAATGACAGCATAAATTGGAACGCCTCATTTGTTGGTAAAGTGAACAGAAAGGAGAAGTTAAAATGGTGACGTCAACAGAAGAAAAAACGATTCATTTAATCATAGAACGGCAAAAGGATCCTGAATCCGAGCCATATAAAGAAGAATTCTCAATCCCTTACAGCCCTAACATGAATATTATTTCAGCACTCATGTATATCCAGGAAAATCCGGTCAACAAAGACGGTAAAGAAACCATTCCAATTCAATGGGAAATGAGCTGCCTTGAAGAAGTGTGCGGAATATGTTCGATGGTAATCAACGGCGTCCCCCGTCAAGCCTGTTCTACGCTGATCGATGAAATTGAACAGCCGGTCCGAATAGAGCCAATGCGTACATTTCCAGTCGTAAGGGACCTTATCATTGACCGTGAGAACATGTTTGATTCGCTAAAACAGGTGAAAGCATGGATACCGATTGATGGTACATATGACATCGGGCCAGGTCCGCGGATGAATGAAAATAAACGTCTCATGGCCTATGAACTTTCGAAATGTTTTACGTGCGGTGTCTGTCTGGAAGCATGTCCGAATGTTAATGATAAAAGTGAATTCATGGGGCCGTTTGTCTTCCCTCAGGTACGACTTAAAAATGCCCACCCAACCGGCGAAATGAACAGCAATGAACGGATTGATGGATTTATGGAAGATGGCGGTCTGCAGGGATGCAGTAATTCGCAAAACTGTGTGCAGGTTTGTCCCAAAGGCATTCCGATCACCACATCCATTGCCGCAGTCAACCGGGAAGCAACCCTGCAATCCTTTAAAAGTTTCTTTGGAAGTGATAATTATTAAGCAGCCCTTAGCCAGGCTGCTTTTTTTATCTACGCCCTTTCCATAAACTGCGACATAACTTAAGGTATAAGTTGGTGCGTCTTCTACCGCTCCGAAAATACACGCCGTTTTCCGCGGGTGGCTGGTGAGCCCACGGAAAGCGAGTATATTCCGGCTGCGTGGTTCTAACTTCTGGTTTGTGTCGCAGTTTCTACCAATTACCAGGGTTAAAGAGCAACATAATTTACGAAAAGAACTTTCTTAAAAACGCTGTTTAAAAAGTACGGTAAAATGACACGCCGGTGTTTCCAGTTCGTTTGTCTTTTCGCTACTCATGTATCTTAAATCCACACACTCCGCTCGCCAAAGCTACGCCGTCTTTTGTTTTTTCGCACTATAAAATAATAAAACCTATTTCTCATTTTAACAGAGAAACAGGTTTTAGACACTTTACAAACGTATGTTTTTCATTCCAGCAAACGGCCGGATAATAACGGCTGACGATCTATAAATGACCGATTTGTTCAACTAACATTCAG
>NZ_DATGTT010000078.1:0-8756 GCF_035301675.1 Lentibacillus sp.
TCGAATTCGGAGGGATTGATAATAATCGCGAGGAACTCAGAAATACAGCTGAAGCCATGGCGGAAGTCCTCAGTGAACATCAAAAAGATGCTGTAAAAGTCAACAGTGCAAATTAAGAAGCCAAAACTGTGAACAAAGGCGCGGGGCGCCCGTTTAGCGACGTACGGACTGCGCTCAGCGCTGCAGGTGGGTCGGCGTTGCCGCGCATCGCGGCGGTTTTAGCCGATCTGCCCCACTGGCCGCAGGAGATAAAGGAAACATGCCCCCTCATAGGGGGTATGCCGACGTTAGGCGCAAAGCCCGGATTTAGTTGGCCTTCCTTGAACTTCTGGAATCGCTGTTGACTTATCGGACGGAGGTGAAGGAAGTCACGCTACAGCTTTAGCGCTGGAGCCGGACGTGGCAATTTTTGATAAAGCATTCGCAGAGCCAAAAAATTATACTTTTTTATATTACAAAAAAAGCTGTCCTGATGTATCCCGTTTGTAACGGCTCAGCTTATTTTCAGGACAGCCTTGATTCATGGATTCATATTCACTTTCATTTCTTCTAATATTTTCTTCTCAAGTCTCGATACCTGTACTTGTGATATACCAAGTCGTTTGGCAACTTCGGATTGTGTCCGGTCTTTGTAATACCGCAAATATAATATCAGCCGCTCACGTTCATTCAGCCGCCTGATTGCCTCCTGCAGCGTCAGTTTATCAAACCATTTTGTACCATCGTCGGCAATCTGATCCAATAACGTAATCGGATCCCCATCATTCTCAAACACAGTTTCATGGATCGAATGTGGTGATTTTGCGGCTTCCTCGGCATGGACGACTTCTTCTGAGGTGATATGAAGTGATTCGGCGATTTCCAGTACAGTTGGGGCACGTCCGAGTTGTTTTGTCAATTCATCCCGTTTTTTTCGTATTTTATTGCCGGTTTCTTTTAGGGAACGGCTTACTTTAATGCTTCCATCATCCCGTATAAACCGCTGTATTTCACCGATTATCATCGGTACAGCGTACGTGGAAAATTTGACGTCATAAGATAAGTCAAATTTATCTATTGCTTTAATAAGTCCGATACTTCCTATCTGAAACAGGTCATCCGGATCATATCCGCGGTTGATAAAGCGCTGTACAACTGACCAAACAAGTCTGACATTACTCTCGACAAGTATATCCCGTGCCTGTTTGTCACCTTGCTGGCTTTTATGAATATACATCTTCACCTGTTCGTCACTTAACGATTCCTGACGATTATCATGACTGACATTTACATCCATAGGCATCCCTATTTAGAAACCGTTTTTTTTGAAAGTTGTTTTGTCATATGAACAGTTGTACCAGTTTCAGGTGAAGATATAATCTCCAATACATCCATGAAGTTTTCAATAATGGTAAATCCCATTCCGGACCTTTCCAATTCAGGCTTTGATGTATAGAGTGGCTGCCTCGCTTCATCCACATCACCGATGCCAATGCCGTTATCCTTGATTGTCAGTTCAACCTCGCCTCCATGCAGCATACAGGATATTGAAACATGATGCCCTGGCTCATTATTGTAACCGTGAATAATGGCATTCGTTACAGCTTCGGAAACGACTGTTTTAATCTCTGTCAGCTCATCCATTGTTGGATCCAGCTGTGCTACGAAAGACGCAACTGTTACCCTGGCAAACGATTCATTTTCGCTGACACTCGCAAATTCTACAAACATTTCATTTTTCATGATGCCACCCCCAACGTAAATAACGCATGTTCTTCGTTCTCCTCCAACCTTACAATCTTAAACATACCGGACATTTCGAACAATCTCCGGACTGGCGCCGAAACGGAACAAACAACCATTTCCCCTCCCAGCTGCAGCACTTCTTTGTATCTGCCAAGAACAACACCAAGCCCTGAGCTGTCCATGAACGTTACAGATTCAAGATTCAGCACAACATGTTTAATGGCGTTTGTATACATCATTTCCTTCCATTCGTTGCGCAATGCTTCTGCTTCATGGTGGTCCAATTCTCCGGACATTCTGACAACCAGGACATCTTCTTTGACGTCAAACGCAGTAGACAAACCCATATTGTTTCCTCCCCACTTTTTCGTTCTGGATACTTTTTCGCTAAAAGCTGGATTAATTCCTGCTTCCTGACAAAAGAAGAAGTAATTCGTCAGAGATTCCGTTATTTCACCATATTTTGAGCTGTCCGTTTTAATAACGTTAAATACGATGCTTTTTGGACATCGTAATCCACAATTAACGGCGTTTTTGACAATGTTTCACCGTTGTTTTTTACAATTAATTCGCCAACCTGTTCACCTTTATTGATTGGCAGATCAACATCGGATTTCAGATTCACTGAGGTTTTCACGTCTTTGTCACCCTCACCCTTACGGTGGATAGTACTGATTGATTCGGATGCCGTCACATCAATGGATGTATCTTCCGCTTTCAATAAATCCAATGTTGTAATGGTCTGTCCTTGTTTGTATAAATTTCTTGTTTCAAAATGATTGAATGCGTAATCAAGCATACCGGTGATTGTTGCATTCCGTTCCTTAGTCGTATCAGCACCCATAACAACTGCAATCATCCGCATATCATTTTTTTCCGCTGTTGCTGTTAAACAATATTTTGCTTCGTTTGTATAACCGGTTTTAAGCCCGTCAACGCCAGGATAAAATTTAACCAGCTTATTCGTATTCACCAGCCAGAATTCGTTCTCCTCGCCTTTTCGTAAATAATCCTCATAAATAGACGTATATTCGGTTACGGATTCATATTTTAATAATTCTTTAGCCATAACCGCCATATCATGGGCAGTGCTGTAATGATCTTCAGCCGGAAGGCCGGTGGTATTCTGGAACCGTGTATTTTCCAGCCCCAATGCCTTTGCTTTTTTATTCATCTGTTCTACAAATGCTTTCTCACTGCCGGCAATTCTTTCGGCCAGGGCGACACTTGCGTCATTTGCCGAAGCGATGGCTACCCCTTTCAGAAGGTCATCGACACTCATTTCTTCACCGGCTTCAAGAAATATTTGAGACCCCCCCATCGAGGCTGCGCGTTCACTGATTCTGATGGTTTCATCTTTATCGATTTTTCCCTCATCAAGAGCCTTCATTATCAGTAATAGAGTCATAACTTTTGTCATACTGGCAGGTGGCAATTTTTCATGCGCGTTTTTGTCAAACATTATTTTGCCGGTATCGCGCTCCATCAAAATGCCTGACTGGGCATCCGGAGCTAAATTAAGCTGTTGTTCCGTATCATTTTCACCATTTTCTTCACCGAACACCGTAAATGGCATGAATAGAATTGAAAGTATAATGCTAGTCAATAAAACAAACTTTTTCATCACTCAACCTCCAACATTCAATATAGTTTTAGGGTTGCCATTTCAATGTGTTCTTATACGATAAAGTGAAACTTCAATCAGCGGATGTCTTTTCCCGCTGATTGTTAGTTGAACAGCCGCCGTATTTTGGCGGGCTACTGGTCGTTATATGGGGGCAAAAAACGCATACTGGAATCAGCATGCGTTTTTTGCTTCAAGGATGATTTAGTTGGTGATGTTCTCATATATCAGCGGCGGTTTCTCCACGGTTTCATCCGAGATGACAATGTTTGCGTATAATTTTTCTTTTACATTATCCACGGTCTTGGTATTTGCGTGAATAGTCAAAAGTGATTCGCCTTTACTGACGGCATCTCCGATTTTTTTATTGAACACGATTCCGACGGACAAATCAATGTCGGAATCTTTTGTCGCTCTTCCTGCACCAAGCATCATGGCCGCTGTTCCTATAGCATCTGCTTCGATTTCAGAAACAGTCCCTGACTTTTCAGCAGGCAAATCAACTGTGTAAGATGCTTGCGGCAATAAATCCGGATTATCAGCTACATGCGAATCACCGCCCTGTGCCTCAAGAAACACTCTGAACTGTTCGATTGCTTTTCCGCTGTTCAGATTATCAGTCAACTGTTTTCGGGCTTCATCAAGTGTGTCGGCCTTATTTGCCAATACAACCATATGACTCCCCAGTTCCAAACATAATTCGGTTAAATCTCCCGGTCCATTTCCCTGCAATGTTTCAATCGCCTCTCTGACCTCCAGGGCATTACCGACAGCTTTACCCAGCGGCTGGCTCATGTCTGAGATGACTGCCATCGTATTTCTTCCGACCCGGTTGCCAATCGATACCATAGCCTTCGCTAATTCTCTGGCATCGTCAAGTTCTTTCATAAAAGCACCGGCACCGGTTTTAACATCCAGTACAATAGAATCTGCGCCCGACGCTATTTTCTTGCTCATGATGGAGCTGGAAATCAGTGGAATTGAATTTACCGTTGCCGTAACATCCCTTAGACTGTAGAGCTTTTTATCTGCAGGCGTCAGATTGCCGGTCTGGCCGACGACTGCTGTTTTGTTCCGATTAACCAGATTAATAAATTCATCGATGGAAATTTCAACATGAAATCCAGGTATTGCTTCTAGTTTATCAATCGTTCCACCGGTGTGTCCAAGTCCTCTGCCGCTCATTTTGGGTACCGGTACTCCGGCAGAAGCAACCAGAGGGGCAAGTATCAGGGTCGTCGTATCACCAACTCCGCCGGTCGAATGTTTATCCACTTTAATACCGGAAATAGCAGAAAGATCAATCTGGTCCCCTGACTCCACCATTGCCGTGGTCAATTCGGCTCGTTCTTCTTCGGTCATATCCTGGAAAAACACAGCCATCATCAGTGCACTGACTTGGTAGTCCGGGATATCACCATTAGTGTAGCCATCGACAAAAAAACGGATTTCTTCTTTTGAAAGCTTTTCACCGTCACGCTTTTTTTCAATGATGTCATACATTCGCATATAATCACCTTTATTGTAAGTTAAGTAAATCTATATATCCTTTGACTACAGAATGAGCCACGTCCGGTTCCAGCGACTAGCGCGATTTCCCTTACCTCCGTACGATAAGGAAACATCGATTCCAGAAGTTCAAGGAAGGCCGAATAAACCCGGGCTTTGCGCCCAACGTCTGGCATACCCCCTATGAGGGGGCATGTTTTCTTTATCTCCTGCGGCCAGTGGGGCAGATCGGCTAAAACCGCCGCGATGCGGGTAACGCCGACCCATTTGCAGCGCTGAGCAGTCCGTACGTCGCTAAACAAACGTTTCCACCCTTGTTCTAATTTGGCAGTGTACGGATAATTTCTTTAACAAACTTGAGAAAGTCCTCACGTACCTGTTTTGTTGTCTCAATCACTTCGTTGTGTGTCAGCGGCTGATCTAGAATACCAGCTGCCATATTGGATATGCAGGAGATGCCCAGCACGCGCAATCCCGCGTGTCCCGAAACAATCACTTCCGGAACTGTTGACATACCGACAGCGTCTCCGCCAAGCGTCCGAAGCATATTGATTTCTGCCGGTGTCTCATATGTGGGACCCGTGTTTCCGACATATACACCCTCCTGCACCGTTAAGCCCAATGCCGATGCGCAGTCTTTTGCATGCCGGAAATAGACTTCATCATATACTTGTGACATATCCGGGAAGCGTTCACCGAGTGTTTCATCATTCGGACCGAGCAGCGGATTATCACCCATGTTATTGACATGATCTGTAATCAGCATTAAATCGCCGGGGTTAAATACCTTATTGATACCGCCGGCCGCGTTGGTAACGATGATCGAATCGATTCCCAGTTCTTTCATCACCCGGACTGGAAACGTCACTTGTTGCATTGAGTAACCTTCATAATAATGAAAGCGTCCTTGCATCGCGACGACCTGTTTTCCTTCCAGCTCACCTGTGACAAGCTGTCCTTTATGCCCCATAACGGTTGATTCCGGGAAATGCGGTATGTCTTTATAGGAAACCGTAACCGGATTGTCGATTTCATCTGCTAAAACGCCGAGTCCCGATCCTAAAATGAGACCGATAGCGGGAGCATTCGATATCTTTTCGTTTATATATGAGGCTGCCTCCATAATAGTTGTCTGATCCATGGTATCCTCCCTTAGTTAATATCGTTCAAAAAACTTTTTCCATGTTCCGGCATTTTTATATTAAAGTTGTCAGCGATGGTAGCACCGATGTCAGCAAATGTCTCCCTTAAAGCAAGCTCTTTCCCTTGATTCATGTTTGTATGATAAATGAGCAGTGGCACGTACTCGCGTGTATGATCGGTACCGTGATGAATCGGATCGTTTCCATGATCTGCGGTAATGATAAGCAAATCGTCTTCATTTAAACGGTTCATCACTTCCGGCAGTCTTGCATCAAATGCTTCCAGGGCTTTCCCGTAGCCTTCAGGGTCTCGTCTGTGCCCATACTTGGCGTCAAAATCAACCAAATTCAAAAAGTTTAATCCCGTAAAGTCCTTTGACATAGAATCGATCAATTTGGTCATGCCATCTTCATTATCAATTGTACGGATTGCTTCGGTGACACCTTCATTATCATAGATATCTGATATTTTACCGAGGGCGATTACATCATAATCAGCATCCTCCAGTTCATTCATCACTGTCCGGCCAAACGGCTTCAATGCATAGTCATGTCGATTGGCTGTGCGCTGAAATGCACCTGATTCGCCAATGAAGGGTCTTGCAATGACACGGCCGACCATATATTTTTCATTTAAGGTCAGCTCCCGGGCGATTTCACAAATATTATATAATTCATCCAATGGTACAACTTCTTCGTGTGCGGCAATCTGCAACACAGAGTCTGCCGATGTATAAACAATTAGTGCTCCGGTTTCCAGATGCTTCTGCCCCAACTCTTCGATGATAGCTGTACCTGACGCCGGTTTATTGCCGATAACTTTTCTGCCTGTTTTTGCTTCCAAATCAGCAATCAATTCGTCCGGAAAACCATCAGGAAACGTCCGGAAAGGCTGCTGGATGTTCAATCCCATAATTTCCCAATGGCCTGTCATCGTATCTTTCCCGTTGGAGGCTTCCTGCATTTTTGTATAGTGGGCTATTGGCGATGCAGATTTTTCAATTCCCTGTATCTTTCTGATATTACTGAGTCCCAATTTTCCTATATTCGGCATGTTCAGGCCGTCCATCTGTTCTGCAATATGTCCCAATGTATCGGCACCTTCATCGTTAAACTCTTTTGCATCCGGTGCCTCGCCAATCCCCACGGAATCCATTACAATCAAAAACACGCGTTTAAATGGTTGCATATCAATACCTCCTATAGCTGTTTTTCCCCGTTTTGTTTAACAGTATGCTATCTTCCTTTTTGTTGTATGATGTCTGACGACTATAGCGACGAAAAAATGATATTCATCTGCCATTTGCTGCCTGACATGCTAAGCCCGCGGATGATAAGATTGATAGATATCTTTTAATCTGGTTTTTGTGATATGTGTGTAAATTTGTGTTGTGGAAATATCAGAATGACCGAGCATTTCCTGAACCGACCGCAAGTCCGCGCCATTTTCCAATAGATGTGTAGCGAATGAATGCCTCAGAGTATGTGGTGTAATTGTTTTTCTGATTCCGGCTTCACGAGCAATCCCTTTTAATATTTTCCAAAAACCTTGACGGGACAATGGTCTTCCATGCTGGTTAACAAATAGTGCGTTCTTATCTTCCTTCCGTTTGACAAGACTTGGCCTGGCATCCTGCAAGTAATCATCCATCGCTTTTTTGGCAACATCGCCGAGCGGGACAATTCTTTCTTTGGAGCCCTTTCCCATACAGCGCAAAAATCCCATCGTCAAATGAAGATCACCTACTTTCAGGCCCACCAGTTCCGAAACACGCAACCCTGTGGCATACATCAGTTCGAGCATTGCTTTATTCCGGATCATTAAAGGAGTATTCCCGTCAATTGTCAGTAAGGCCTCAACATCCTGTGACGTCAGGGTAGCAGGTAATTTCTGTTCTTTTTTAGGTGTTTCGATATGTATGCTTGCATCATGTTCGACAAGCTGTTCCCGAATCAGGAAATGATGAAAGGACCGGATTGAAGAAATCGCTCTGGCAATCGTTGCCGGTGATTTGCCTTCCTCCTTAAGCTTATACAGAAACCCTATAATGTCGGCTCGTCCTATTTCGTTCCAGACCGATTTCCGGCGTGCCCTTTCCAGATAATACATATAATTTTTCAAATCGCGCTGATATGATTTTAATGTATTATCCGTTACGCCGCGTTCCACTATTAAATAGTGGATAAAATCCTCAAAAGCGGGCTTTAGCATAAACATTACTCCCCTAAGCGATAAAGTAAATTAAGCCGATCCATGAAACTTCCATCTTCAGTCTCAAAAACTTTTACTGACGGCCCTTGCGGCGGATCGTACCGGTGAAATTGTTCATATTCAGTATGCATATACCGCAAACCAAAATAAAATAGACATGTACAACCTATAAAAAGAATAATTACTTTCAGGGCATCCCTCAGCAGTTGCACCATTTGCTCTCACCTCTTTTGCATATCTCCTGTAATCTGTTCAAAAACACACCATTCGTTTTATTAAATCCGCCTCACTAGTAAAGATATGCCAAAAAAGGCTAATAATATACATTGTATCATTAGATTACTCTATTGCCCTATCACCAAAATACCGCAATTTCTTGAAAATGTAAATTACGACCACAATAAGAACAAAGGCTCGGGGCGCCCGTTTAGCGACGTACGGACTGCGCTCAGCGCTGCAGGTGGGTCGGCGTTGCCGCGCATCGCGGCGGTTTTAGCCGATCTGCCCCACTGGCCGCAGGAGATAAAGGAAACATGCCCCCTCA
>NZ_DATGTT010000079.1:0-7118 GCF_035301675.1 Lentibacillus sp.
ATCGCGGCGGTTTTAGCCGATCTGCCCCACTGGTCGCAGGAGATAAAAGAAACACGATGAACGTAAGTGAATCGCTGTTGACTTATCGGACGGAGGTGAAGGAAGTCACGCTAGTCGCTGGGTGCTGGAGCCGGACGTGGCAATTTTTGATAAAGCATTCATAAAGCCAAAAATTTATACTTTCTGATATAACGAAAAAAGACTGCCCGCTATAATAGCCAGGCAGTCTTTTAATCATTCTCTTAGAATTCCTCATAAACAGCCGGATCCTGATCGTTCATACGGCCATCCGGACGTGTCAGTTTGTCTAATGTTGTCATATCGTCTTCATTCAGCGCAAAATCAAAAACAGATATATTTTCAAGTTGCCGCTTTGGTGATGCAGATTTTGGAATGGCTACGGCGCCATGCTGATAATGCCAGCGCAAAATAATTTGTGAAGCCGTCTTGTTGTATTTGTCGGCAAGTTCTTTAATTGTATCATTGCTGAATACTTTATTTGTTCGTGCCAGAGGGCTCCAGGATTCAGTTGCCACACCGTGTTCTTCGTGCCATTTGCGTTGTTCTTCTTGATTAAAGAACGGGTGCAGTTCGACCTGGTTGATGCTCGGCAATACACCCGTTTCTTTTTCGAGCCGTTCCATATGTTCAGGGAGGAAATTGCAAACGCCAATGGAGCGGATCAATCCCCATTTTTTCGCATCAATCAAAGCTTGCCATGCCTCAACATATTGATTCTGAATCGGGTTTGGCCAATGAATCAAGTATAAGTCATAATAATCCATATCAGCGCGATAAAGAGATTCCTGGATCGCTTTTACGGCTTTGTCATAGGTATGATAGCGCCCGGGCAGTTTCGATGTAATACGCAACTCTTCGCGTGGGACAGATGTCCGCTTAAGTCCCGCACCGACTGTTCCCTCATTTTCATAATTGTAAGCTGAGTCGATCAGGCGATAGCCATGGTCGATGGCACTTGCAATGGCTCCTGCACCTTCATTTCCCCAAAGCTTATATGTGCCAAAGCCAAGGGCCGGTATTCGCAGGCCATCGTTTAGGTTGATTTCGGGTATTTGGCTGGTCAATTGAGTCACTCCTTTTCCACTCTATATAAATTGATTCTTTCGTATTATGATATCACACTGACGTACAAGATGTTATCGTAGTGCATTATTAACGATTCATGTTCAATAGATTTTCCCGCGATATTTTTTGACAAATCTTATCATTATGTTAATATGAACATGTTCATAAAATGAATACGTTCATATTAAAGGGTTAAACAAGGAGGAGGCAACCAGTATGACGACAGCATCTGACAAAATCAAACAGCGGCTGGCACAGTTACGTCAACGCATGGAAGCAAAAGGCATTGATGCAGTACTGATGACTGATCCGGATAATTCCTCTTATGTCAGTGGATTCCGTGCGATCTCGTATTCTCGTCCGATTGTTTATATTGTACAAAGAGACACGACAACTTATATTGTTCCAGATTTGGAAAAGGACCATGCGGAACAAGAAGCGGCCGCAGATGATTTTTTTATCTATCATGAATCAGCACAGTATGCTGAACGGGAGACTTCCTTTACTGCTCTATTTAAAGGGATTTTGGAGGGTAGGCTGAAAGGTTTTGTCGTTGGTCTGGAAATGGATTTGATATCAGCTTCCCTGTATCAGCTGTTAAAGGATAATGGCCATCAGATCAAAGATATTGGGAAGGATTTGATCGCCATGCGTGCTGTTAAGGATGATGATGAATTGTATTGGATTGAACAGGCAGGCCGATTATCCGATATTGCGCTTGAGGCTTCGTTCGATCACTTAAGCAGCGGCATGAGTGAATTGGAATTTGATGCATATGGAGACCACAAACTGCTGGAGACTGTTTCCGTAGAGTTCCCGAATATCAATGCAGGATTTGAAAATTGGACATGTTCGGGTGTTGAACGGAGCTCTCAGCCACATCTTTATTCCAGTACGCGGAAGTTTCGAAACAATGATGTCGTTGTTCATAGTCGTCAAGTCTGGATCAATCAATACCGGGCTGAAAACGAGCGCACTTTTCTGCTGGGGGAACCGGCAGTGCAGCAGAAACAATACTTGCAGCTCGCCATCGATGCGCAAAAGGCAGCGATGAAAATGGTGCAGCCCGGTGTCAAAGCAAAAGATGTGGATATGGCCGCATTCCGTGTATTTGAACAGGCGGGAATGAGCGATTATGTCCAGCACCGGACAGGGCATGGTCTGGGGCTTTCGGAACATGAAGAACCTTATCTTCGCTTTGATAATGATTTAGTTCTTCAAGAAGGAATGGTATATACCATCGAACCTGGTATTTATGTGCCTAATATCGGAGGATTTCGACATTCAGATACAGTCGTCGTAACGAAGGATGGATACAGGCGCGTCACCCATTTTCCTGGAGAATTGGAGGACATGATGTTTTAGTTTATATTCATTATAATTATTGGAGGTATGTAAAAACGTTATGAATCAATCAAGAATTGAAAAGACCGTTTTTTGGCCATCATTGATATTAGTTGTTGTTGCAACATTATTTCTCGTCATTTTCCGTGAAACGGCAGGACCAGTTGTCTCGGATATGATGACAGGACTGACTTATCGCCTGGACTGGGCGTTTGAGTTTCTGACCATTGGTTTGTTCATCATCCTTATTTGGTTGATGCTGGGACGTTATGGACGTGTGAAATTGGGTGATCCTGAAGATAAGCCGGAATTTTCCCGCTTTAGCTGGGGCGGTATGCTGTTCTGTGCCAGCATGGGAACCAGCATTATGTTCTGGTCGATTGTTGAACCGTTATATTATTATACTGGCCCGCCGTTCGGTTTTGAGGCTGGATCTACAGACGCTGCCGAATATGCAGTCAGTTATGGTCTGTTCCACTGGGGCATTTCAGCCTGGGCACTTTATGCACTGCCGGCAGTTGTCATGGCATATAGCTTTTTCGTGCGTAAAAATCATTCCTTGAAAATTAGTGCAGCCTGCCAGGGTGTGCTGGGTAAACATGCAGATGGCCTTCTAGGAAAAGTGATAGACGTGCTTGTTATCTGGAGTATGATAGGGGGACTTGGAACGTCATTGGGTCTGGGTGTGCCAATGGTGGCAGCAGTTGTGGGTAATCTGTTTGGCATTGAGCCTTCCACATGGCTGAACATTGCTATCATTATCATCTGGACATTTATTTTCAGTTCCAGTGCATATCTTGGACTTTATAAAGGAATTCGGAAGTTGAGTGACTGGAACGTCTACATGGCACTGGGTCTTGCCTTATTCGTTATTATTGTCGGACCGACGCTCTTCATTCTATCTTACTTCACCAACAGTATGGGTATTATGCTTGATAATTTTATGCGGATGAGCCTGTATACGGATCCGATTAATCAGGGAGGATTTCCGCAAGCATGGACGGTCTTTTATTGGGCATGGTTTGCGGCGACAGCTCCGTTTATTGGCATTTTTGTAGCTCGGATTTCGCGTGGCCGGAGTATTCGTGAGCTTGTCTCAAATGTTTTGCTTTGGGGATCACTGGGAAGCTGGTTATACTTTGGCGTATTTGGCGGTTATGCGATGAATCTTGATTTAACAGGAAAATTAGATTTAACAAGTGTCCTTAGCGAACAGGGTGAAACGGCCGTTATTGTTGAAGTTCTAAGCTCTTTGCCGCTGCCGGTCCTTGTATCAGTATTCTTTGTCATTCTTGGGTTTGTCTTTCTGGCAACATCACTGGATTCAGCCAGTTATGTGATTGCCAGTGTGGCGACGAAGGAGCTTGGTATTAAATCTGAACCGGCCAGATGGCATCGGCTGATGTGGGGGATTCTTTTATCAGCGCTAGCAATCAGCCTGACAGTTGCCGGCGGGCTGAATGTTGTTCAAACTTCCTCTGTGTTTGTGTCGGTACCGGTACTCATTATGTACGTACTGATGGCTGCATCCCTTATTAAATGGCTCAAAGAGGGGGAACACTTGCACATTTATGTAAAAAACAACGATTAAAATCGTTTGACGGGAGGTGATAATCATGAGCATCAGTCGCAGGGATATTCAGCGAGCTCGTATGTGGAGATATTTTTTGGAAGCGGCTGTAGACGTTATTGAAAAAGAAGGAATCCGGAATGTCACGATTCGCAAGATAGCCGATCAAGCTGGATTTACCAGTTCAACTGCTTATAATTATTTCAGGGATTTATCTCATTTGAAATTTTTTGCGGCCATGCGTTTTACCACAGATTATATAGAAGATCTTCCTGTATATATACGTAAGGGATCCAACACAATCGAAAAATGGCTTTACGCATGGCAATGCTTCTGCATTCACTCCTTCGAGCAGCCGGAAATTTATTCGGTCATTTTCATGGAGGATCTTGGTTCGACACCGGAAGATTTTCTCGACGAATATTACCGGATTTACAAAGAAGATCTGATAGGGCTGCCAGAGGCAATCAAACCTCTCGTTATGGAGCATAGTTTTGCAAAACGAAGTGCCACGTATATCCAGAGTGCAGTAGATGAGGGGATGCTTGAACAAAAAGATGTCGATTTCGTTGCGGATATCACATTGATGATCTGGAAAGGCATGATCAATACGTTGATGAACAAACGGCGGGATCTTTCCAAAGAGGAGGCGATTGAAAAAACGCTGCTGTATGTCTATGAGAGCGTCATGCATTTAATCCCGTCGGAAAAACAACCCAAAATAAACGTGGATTTGAAGCTGTGAATTTTACACTGCAAGAGTCTAATACAAGCGATAGAAAGGCTGAATATATTGGTTTTTAATATACAGGATAACGAAAACAGACGAGTGAAGACAGAATTTCCGAGACCAATCGAAAAATCGGATCATGTGTGGATTCCCATGTCTGACGGGGCAAAATTGGCAGCGACCATCTGGATTCCGGAAGATGCGCATGACAACCCGGTCCCGGCGCTGCTTGAATATCTGCCATATCGAAAAAATGATTTTACGGCCATCCGGGATTCGGCTCGACATCCTTATTTTGCCGGTCACGGTTATGCCAGCATCAGGGTCGATATAAGAGGGACCGGTGATTCAGATGGTGTGCTGCTCGATGAATATTTGAAACAGGAGCAGGATGATTGTCTTGAAGTGCTTGACTGGATTGAGAAGCAGCCGTGGAGCACCGGTTCAGTTGGTATGTTCGGGAAATCCTGGGGCGGTTTCAACAGCCTGCAGGTTGCTGCGCGACAGCATCCGGCCTTAAAAACAATTATTACACTCTGCTCGACGGACGACCGGTATGCCGACGATGTCCATTATCGCGGCGGCAATGTCATGGGGCAGGACATGCTTTGGTGGGCATCAACTATGTTTGTCTATAATGCCAGACCACAAGACCCGGCTGTTGTCGGTGACAACTGGAAAGAAAATTGGCTTGAACGGCTGAATACACCGCCATTTGTGGAGTCCTGGCTGAGTCATCAGAGGCGTGACGAATATTGGAAGCATGGTTCGGTATGTGAAGACTACTCGGATGTAGACATACCGATATTTGCTGTCAGCGGTTGGCAGGACGGGTATACAGATGCGGTGTTCCGGATGCTGGAGAATCTGCCGAATGCCAAAGGGCTGATTGGCCCATGGGCGCATGAATTTCCGGAAGTGGCCACGCCTGAACCTGCAATTGGATTTTTACAAGAATGTCTGCGCTGGTGGGATCAATGGCTAAAGGGCATCGATACCGGCATCAAGGATGAACCCCAGCTAATTTCCTGGATTCAGGAAAGTGAACTTCCGGAAGTGACGTATGATGAACGGCCGGGAAAATGGGTGGCTGATCGGACATGGCCGTCAAGCAATGTCACAAACCAATCATTATGGTTGTCTGAAGGGAAACTTGCACAGCATGTAACAGATGAAGAAAAAATAGTTATTTCAGGTATGCAGGATCACGGCTATTATGCAGGCGTTTTTTGTCCATTTGGCGAGCCGGGCGATCTTCCTGCGGATCAGCGTCTAGAAAATGGTAAATCAGTCATATTCGAGTCCGAGCCACTTGAAGAAACAATCGAGCTGCTGGGTCGTCCTGTTTTCCATGCGGATGTGTCAGCTGACCAGGAAAATGCCATACTTGCTATCAGATTGTGTGACAAAGCACCAACTGGTGAGTCAACACTAATCAGCTGGGGGATGCTGAATCTCACGCATCGTGATTCTCATGAACACCCGGGACCACTCAAGCCGGGCAAACGATATCAAGTCGAGATTGGTCTAGATGTGCTTGGCCAGCAGATACCGGCAGGCCACCGGTTGGAAGTAGCTGTTGCACCGACCTATTGGCCACAGGCGTGGCCATCGCCAAAACCGGTGACATTGACGCTGTACAGCGGTGCTGGTACTCATATTGACTTGCCGGTACGAGCACCACAGCAGGAAGATACATCATGGCAAGAGCATTTCGAAAGTCCGGAGATTTCTGATGTAATGGAAAAAGAGATTATACGGGAAGAGGAACGCACAAGGAATCTCATTCATGATCAAGTAAATGATGTCTGGACACTGTATGATTACTCCGATGAAGGTGAACGGCGGTTGCCGGACAGTGGTATGGAATATGGAAGTATCAATAAAAACACCTATACGATTAGGGGAAATGATCCGCTGTCAGCACAGGTCACATGTGAATGGGATTTGAAAGTCGGACGCGGTGAGTGGCAGACAAGACTGAAAACATACAGTGAAATGACCAGTGATGAGACGACATTCTATCTAACAAACACGATGACAGCTTTTGAGAGTGACAAAGAGATTTTTAATAAAACCTGGAAAAAAGAAATATCAAGAGATCATGTGTAATATTAAGTACCATAAGCCCGGGGAGCTCACTTGGGCTTTTATATGGCAATTAAAGAAGGAAACACTCACAATGGTTGTCAGCCAACCTTTGTGAGTGTTTCGTTCATTTATGTGTTTTATCAATTGAATAATCTTCTTCAATGTCATCAATATGGAGCAACACCTGGTCCCGACCATGGTAAATATGTTCATGCATCGCCGCGCGTGCCCGGTCCATATCCTGTTCCCGAATGGCTCCCAGAATTATTTTGTGTGATTCAAGGGAAAGTCGCATTT
>NZ_DATGTT010000080.1:0-3193 GCF_035301675.1 Lentibacillus sp.
CAACTGTCTGGCCGAAAGAAAAGTTTGATCAAAAAGCCATTCTTTGCGGGAACTGCAAAATTGAACTGACGATAAATGAATATTTTGGAAGCAGTTACCGATGCCCTTTGTGTGATGCAGCCTTTAATCCAGGCTGTGCAATCCATTATCATCTTTATTTCGAGGGTGATTGATGGGTATCAATCAATTCACCTGCCATCTCGATATCAAGTATCATTATAATTATAGTAATGGAAGGAGGTCATGATCGATGGCTTTTGTTATATTGGACCCATGCCGCGGTGAAAAGTCAGGCGAATGTGTGGATGTTTGCCCGGTTGATTGTATAGAAGAAGGGCCGGAGCAATATTACATAGATCCGGATGTATGTATTGATTGTGGTGCATGTGTATCAGTATGTCCGGTTGATGCAATTGTTGAGGAGTATGATATGACTCCCGACCAGGAAAAATACCTGGATGAGGCAGAAGAATTTTTTGCAAACAGATGACCGATTATGATAGATAAAAACCCTTGTACGTGTCGCCCTGAGGACATGATACGAGGGTTTTCTTTTGTATTGAGTATCTTTTGCTAATGAGGATACAGAGGTATTAATCCGAAAATTGATGCTTTAATTGAGCGATGTCACGTTCGTTTTGGACAGCTTTGTTCCAGATGTGATCCTGATCTGCTCGCAGGATTTTGAATTCATCCATGATTTCCCGATGGCGTCTGTCGTTTTCCGTTTTCATTGTGAAAATCTCTTGTTTCATTGAGGATTGTTCTGTTTTTATTGATGTCAGCTCTTTCTTCATTTCACTTTGCTCTTTTTTCATAGCAGCTTGTTCTATTTTCATTTCGCTTTGTTCTTCTCTCATAACAGCCTGATCTTCTATCATCACAGCCTGTTCCTTTGTTAGCCCGTTCAATTGCGTTTTCATTTCAGCCTGATCAGTACGCATGCTGCCGACCATTGAGATTAAGTGGGAAAGCATATCTTCCATGTGTTCCAGGCGTTGCTCCTTCAATTTTTTCACCTCCTTGTTTTCCAGTATACCTTCTCAATGTGATAGAAAGCTTTACGTTTCTTCGACTTTTTCAGCTAATTTGCCGGCAATCCATCGTTCAGCAGTTGATTCGTCGACTTCATAGATTTTTCCAGCCCGAAGCAAATCACCATGGTACATGGTCTGCACATTCATTTTGACTTTCTGCATAACGATCCCCCCCTTAAAATTATGATGGTGTTATAAGTATAACATAGCAGCAATTGATATAAATGCCGAAGTTCACAATTAACCTGCCCGAAGTTCACATGCAAAATGCCCGAAGTTCACAATAAATCTGATTGAAGTTCACATCATAACCGCTGAAGTTCACAACTTCAGCGGTCCCTCCGGATGTATTCCCAGGCTTTTTCTGTATCGGTCGTTGGCTGATGACATGCAAAGTTTTCACATACATAAATCGTCATTTGATCATCCAGCTGCTTATAGTCGGATACAAACGGAGCGGATTCAGCCAGCGTGTCAGCGTTATCGCCGACCAGGAGTGTCACGTCTGGAAAAAATTCCCGCTGAAGCTCTGCAGTAAACGAATTTGGCTCTCCAAGCACCACGACCTCCTTTGTTGGATTTTCCATCAGAAGCAGACTTTGAATAAAATGGATGCCCGCAACAGGAGCGCTGTTAATATCATCGTGAAACGTGTAGAACATTTCTTCCAGCTTATCCAAATAGACTGTTTCACCGGTCAAATAGCCGATTTTGGCGAGCATAACTGCCGCGACTCCATTACCTGCAGGGAGTGCACCGTCATAAACTTCTTTTTCCCGTGACAGTAGTTCTTCACTGTCATGGCCGTTGAAGAAAAATCCGCCCTGATCGTTATCCCAGAATAAGTCAATCATGTCATTGGCTAGGGTCTTTGCTTGCTTCAGATATTTCAGCGAAAACGTCGTTTCATACAGTTCAGTATAAGTCCACAGCATAAAGGCATAATCATCCAGATAGCCGTTATATTTAATTTCACCGTCGCGATAACGGGCCATCATCCGACCCTCTTGAATAAGGTTTTGTTCGATGAATTGAACGCTGTTTTCGGCAGTCTCGATATATTTTGGTTCAGTAAAAACTTTTCCGGCTTTAGCGAGCGCGGCGATCATCATGGCGTTCCATGACGTCAGGATTTTATCGTCCACATGCGGGTAAACACGTTTCTCGCGTGCTGACAGCAATTGTTTTCGCGCCTCGTTGAGTTCCCGATGAAGTTCTGATACGCTCATGTTATGGTTCTTTGCGATAGCTTCTAAGTCACTGTCCAGCAAGTTCGGGATATTTTTGCCTTCAAAATTGCCATCAGGGGTTATGCCGTAAGCAGAAGTATATAAATCGCCGCGCTGCTCACCGAGGATGTTGAAGACTTCATCATAATCCCAAACATAATATTTTCCTTCAACGCCTTCCGAATCAGCATCAATCGCCGATTTGAAGCCGCCCTCAGAACTGTGCATCTCTCTCATGACAAATGTGATGATCTGTTCGCTGACCTCTTTATACAGCGGATTATTGGTAACCTGATAGCATTCGATATATGCAATAAGCAGCAATGCGTTATCATAAAGCATTTTTTCAAAGTGCGGGACAAGCCATTTCTCATCGGTGGAATAGCGTGCAAATCCGAATCCGACATGATCGTAAATCCCGCCTTTTGCCATTGCCTGCAATGTGTTTTCTGCCATTTTCAACGCGGCGGTTTTGCCTGTGAAGTGATAATACCTCAGCAGATATAGCAAATTTTGTGGAGTAGGAAACTTTGGTGCCGAACCGAATCCGCCGTACGTCAAGTCATATCGTTTTCCGAGCTGCTCAAAAGCTTTGCCGGTCATTTTATTGGGCAGGCGGTTTTCACTTTTGGCCGTAACGGTTTTCTTCAGTGCGTCAGTGACGCTTTTGGTCACTTTTGCGATATGGTCCGGCTCTTTATTATATCGCTCGTAAAGTTGGGTAAGAACATCCATAATTCCGGGCATACCGTATTTACTGACACGGGGGAAATAGGTTCCGGCATAAAATGGCACTTTATCCGGTGTCATGAAAATGGATAACGGCCATCCGCCTTGTCCGGTCATCATCTGGCAAACTTTAATGTAGACTGAATCAATGTCTGGGCGCTCTTCTCGGTCGACTTTAATGGAAACGTAATGATCATT
>NZ_DATGTT010000081.1:0-11477 GCF_035301675.1 Lentibacillus sp.
ACAGACAGAACCACACGCACAGGTCTGGCAGCAATAGCGGAGAGGACACACCTGTTTCCATGCCGAACACAGAAGTTAAGCTCTCCAGCGCCGATGGTAGTTGGGGTTGAACCCCTGCAAGAGTAGGACGCCGCCAGGCATTCCCATTCCACAGTAGCTCAGCGGTAGAGCAATCGGCTGTTAACCGATCGGTCGTAGGTTCGAACCCTACCTGTGGAGCCATGGAGAGCTGTCCGAGTGGTTGAAGGAGCACGATTGGAAATCGTGTAGGCCGTTTCACGGTCTCGAGGGTTCGAATCCCTCGCTCTCCGCCACTTATGAAATAAATAATTGGCCCGTTGGTCAAGAGGTTAAGACACCGCCCTTTCACGGCGGTAACACGGGTTCGAATCCCGTACGGGTCACCATATTCATGTTCTATTTAGGTAAGAATCAAACGTTTTTATACATTTGGAGGATTAGCTCAGCTGGGAGAGCACCTGCCTTACAAGCAGGGGGTCGCAGGTTCGAGCCCCGCATCCTCCACCATATCGCGGGGTGGAGCAGTCTGGTAGCTCGTCGGGCTCATAACCCGAAGGTCGCAAGTTCGAATCTTGCCCCCGCAACCAAAATTATGGTCCGGTAGTTCAGCTGGTTAGAATGCCTGCCTGTCACGCAGGAGGTCGCGGGTTCGAGTCCCGTCCGGACCGCCATTTTAACAAAATCAAATCATACATATGTCGGCTCGGTAGCTCAGTCGGTAGAGCAACGGACTGAAAATCCGTGTGTCGGCGGTTCGATTCCGTCCCGAGCCACCATTTTGAATCAGCTTTATGTGGAGGGGTAGCGAAGTGGCTAAACGCGGCGGACTGTAAATCCGCTCCCTCAGGGTTCGGGAGTTCGAATCTCTCCCCCTCCACCATGTATAAATAGGGGTATAGTTTAATGGCAAAACGAAGGTCTCCAAAACCTTTGATGTGGGTTCGATTCCTACTACCCCTGCCATAATTTTATTATGGCGGTCGTGGCGAAGTGGTTAACGCACCGGATTGTGGCTCCGGCATTCGTGGGTTCGATCCCCACCGGTCGCCCCATATCATTATTAAATGTTATTGGGCTATAGCCAAGCGGTAAGGCATCGGGTTTTGATCCCGTGATTCGCTGGTTCGAATCCAGCTAGCCCAGCCATTACATGCGGAAGTAGTTCAGTGGTAGAACACCACCTTGCCAAGGTGGGGGTCGCGGGTTCGAATCCCGTCTTCCGCTCTTTTACCTTTTATTGGCGGTATAGCCAAGTGGTAAGGCAGAGGTCTGCAAAACCTTTATCACCGGTTCGAATCCGGTTACCGCCTCCATGATAACGATTATGCCTGAGTGGTGGAATTGGCAGACACGCAGCACTCAAAATGCTGTGCCTACGGGCGTGTGGGTTCGATTCCCACCTCAGGTATCGAAACAATGCAAGAAAACAAAAAATTATGATTGAAATAAGTGAGACAGGATGATGAAAGTCCTGTCTTTTTCGTTGTTTAGAAAACTATAAATTTCCGCGGTTGTGGGTAACTTTGGAGATTTTGCGGCGGGTTTGAAGAGGTTAAGCAATTCGCGCGAAGTAGGAAAAATCGCGCGACAGCCTTAAGATATCGCGCGAGGACCCGCCAATTTCGCGCGACGATGACATGATTTCGCGCGTAATCCACAAGAAATCGCGCGACACTCACCGGATTTCGCGCGATGCAGTACAAAGTCGGTGCACCCTTCTATCATGTTGATTTTTGGCTGCTGCCGAAAATCTTCATACTGAAAATATTCTTCGGCCTAAATTGAGAAGTTTTTGTTCTATAATAGATTGTTCAAAAAGTCCGGTGAAAAAGACACATCGAAATTCTTCGTTTGGGGAAAAGCGCTCCACTGAATGAAGTTTCACTTTATCCTCCTTTTTGAACATGCTCTATAACTGTAATTAAATGCTTATTGAGAGGATGAATAAGTAAAAATAACGTCCTTCAGCAATGAAAAAGGGCTGACTCCAAAGACCATCTTAATTAATGGTCGTTTGGGTCAGCCCTTTGCTGCTGCAATCATTCCTTATAAATAATCTCGTCTTAATTCCTCCGCTGATCGCGGTGAAATATACCCTGGTGCAACATCATAAACCGTTTTAGCACCAATTTGTTTTTCCTCACTCATTCGGTGGGCCGCTCTTGCATATGCGACTAAAACGCTTGAAGTGAACTCGGGGTTGCTGTCTAATGTAAGTGAGAATTCATAAAGCTGGTTGTTATCTTCACCGGTTTTTCCGCCTCTGATGACAAATCCGCCGTGTGGCGCTTTGGAGTGGTCGCGCGCCAAGTCTTCTCCAGAAATAAAATTCACTTCTGTATCATAATCAGCGAAATAGTTTGGCATGTTCTTTATTTCATTTTCAATTGCTGCTTTATCAGCATTTTCTTCAGGAACAATATAGCAAACACGGCGATGTTTATCCGATTTGGTTAATTCCGGATTGGCACCATTGCGTACTTTTTCAATCGCTTCTTCAGATGGAATCGTGTATTGGACACCGTTTTTTACTCCTGCCACTCTTCTGACGGCATCAGAGTGTCCTTGACTGAGTCCTTTTCCCCAGAACGAATAGTTTTCACCATTTGGTAAAATTGCTTCAGCCATTACGCGGTTGAGGGAGAAAAATCCCGGATCCCAACCTGTTGAGATAATAGATGTTGTATTATGTTTTGTTGCAACTTCATTGACCATTTGATAAAACTCCGGTATTTTTGCGTGCGTATCGTAACTATCCACAGTGTTGAACATGCTTGCAAAGTAAGGAGTTTGTTCAGGTAAATCCGTTGCCGAGCCGCCACAGAGTACCATTACATCGATTTTGTCTTGATAATCACTTGCATTATCGATATGTATAGCTTCTACATCAGAGTCATCAAGCTTTAGGGTTTCCGGATCTCTTCTGGTGAAAACAGCTACTAACTCCAGATCATCAGTTGCTTTAATCGCTTTTACTGCACCTTTTCCAAGGTTGCCGAAACCAACGATCCCCAGTTTAATCTTATTGCTCATATACATTTCTCCTTTATTATAGCTAAATGCCCTTAAAAGAATGACACGGGATGTCCTTTATTATAAATGAATCAGACGTCTATTGAAAATATTTCAATTACCATTGCGTTTGTGAAATGATAAAACAAAATAATTGGCATTATGTTAAAATACAGGATATGAAAAGGGTCTTTGTTCATATAAAATGGATATCATTTGAAAGGAAGAATTAATGTGAAACGCAGGGTTGTTGTAACAGGAAAAGGTGTTGTATCGCCACTGGGAAACGATGTGAAAACCTTTTGGGGTAATATTCAAAATGGCAACTCGGGGATTAGGCGACTGGAATCAGAGGAATATGCGGACATTAACACAAAAATCGCCGGTTATATTGATAATTTTTCCGGTGAAAACTACCTTGAAGCAAAAGAAACAAAAAGATATGATTTGTTTACACAATACGGGTATGCTGCAGCCGTTCAGGCACTGGAACAATCCAAAATCAATCTGGAAAAACTGGACAGGGATCGTGCCGGTGTTTATATCGGCTCCGGAACCGGCGGTCTGCAAACACTGTTAAGCAATCATGAAACAATGCTTGAAAAAGGAACGAGACGGGTATCACCGTTTCTGATACCGACGATGATTAATAATATGGCTGCCGGCTTAACAGCAATCAAGACTGGGTTTCGCGGGCCAAGTTTTGCTGCTGTTTCTGCGTGTGCAACAAGCAATCATGCGATTGGAGAGGCCTATTTAAATATTGCTCATGGCTATTCAGATGCTATTTTAGCGGGTGGAGCAGAGGCAACGATTACGCCGCTCTATTTTGCGGGTTTTTCAAAAATGCGCGCCATGTCAACCAAAAATGACATACCTGAGGCAGCATCGCGGCCCTTCGATAGGAGCCGGGACGGGTTTGTTATGTCAGAGGGCGCCGGCGTGCTATTTCTGGAAGAGTATGAACATGCGAAAAAGCGAGGTGCCCCTATATTTGGCGAAATCATAGGCTATGGCAGCACAACGGATGCCTATCATATAACTGAACCGGATTATCAGGGTGCCGCAAAAGCAATGAAACTGGCGATAGACCGTGCGCAGATCAAGCCGGAAGACGTGGATTACATTAATGCCCATGGGACGAGCACACCAGCGGGCGATATTTCCGAGACAACAGCGATTAAAGACGTATTCGGTGAACAAGCTCACCGTCTCAAAGTCAGTTCGACAAAATCCATGACGGGTCATATGTTTGGCGCAGCAGGAGGCGCCGAAGCGATTGTCACACTAAATAGTATGAGTGAAAATATTTTCCCGCCAACAATCAATTTGAAAAATGACGATCCGGAATGTGATTTGGATTATGTGGCTAATCAATCTGCAGAAGGCAATATCAACATCGCTTTATCCAATGGTTTTGGATTCGGCGGGCATAATGCTGTGCTTGCCTTTAAAAAAGTTTAATGTATTCTGAAATCAGGCTTTTTATTGTGTGCAGTAAACATCTTTTAGAAATTCACAGCAGACCGGGCTGCGGATAAATAATAGCAGCCTTTTCATATCGAAGGGGAGGGGAAGCCATGTCTGCAAATCAAACCACTCTAAGTCAAAGTGTCCCGGAAAGACGCGAAGCATTGGAGGCGCGTTTTCCAGTCTGGCCCCGTGATACGGTTGCCGGCCATTTTTCAAAAGCGTGTGATCAATATAATGACAGGCCATTTCTTTATATCAATGATAAAGAATATACATATGGCGAAATCTGGGGCAGAGCGGTTCAATATGCAAAAGCTTTTATAAAACTCGGAGTAAAACGCAGAGATCACATCGCAGTTTTAATGGATAATGATGCTGTTTACCCATCATTAATGATAGCTTCATCCATGGTTGGAGCCGTTTTTATTCCGATTAATGCGATGCTAGCTAAGAATGAACTCGAATATATCATATCCCAGTCGGATTCAAAATATCTGATTTTACATCAATCAGTAAAAGACAAACAGCACGGAAAAGCGGTTGCTGAATTATTGGATAATGAAGGTTTTCAGAAAATCAGTCAATTAGAGCAGGTTATCTGCCTTCCAAATGGAGGAGAAGAGCCGGTTGATGACCGTTTTATGACATGGGAGACATTTCTGGAAGGGGCAGATGCTGTTCCCGAAGAAGCAATGGACAAGAGGTGGCATGAATCCCGGTATCCGGATGATGTGGCTATTATTATGTACACATCCGGTTCAACAGGCAGCCCAAAAGGCGTGATGCTTACCGATGATATGCTTCTCCGCTGCGGGTATGGCACGTGTATGAGCAGAGCCATTGAGGACGGTCGTGTCACGTTTGCACCGCTCCCATTCTATCATTGCTTTGCGATCATTGAAGCGATTTTTGCCATGTCATTTGTAGGAGGTTCATTTATATCAGCACTTGGGGCGTCGCCGCTTCTATCACTGCAATTAATGGAGAAATATAAAGCGAACGATTATCTCTGTGTTCCATCTACCCTTGTTGCATTATTGAACCATTCGCGTGTTTCCGAGTTTGATTTATCCAGTTTATTTGCCATGTGGTGTGGGGCGGCACCGGCTCCTGTACCGGTATGGGAACAAGCGATAGATGTCTTAGGTCTGACTGAGACAATTACAGGCTATGGGCAGACAGAGGTGGCTTCATCAGGCGTTACGACTGAAATTGGCGATTCGCTGGAACGTATCTCTTCCAGGGTTGGCCGGCCTAAACTTGGCGGTGTCAGCGGCTTGCCGGAATTTAATGGCAGTGCCGTTGAATATAAGACGGTTGACGTTGATACAGGCGAAACCCTGCCGAACGGTTCCACGGGTGAATTAGCTGTAAGGGGGGCCACAGTTTCCCATGGCTATTACAATAAACCGGAAGAAACGGCAGAAGTCATTGATAAAGATGGCTGGCTGCTTACAGGTGATGTGGGAAAGATTGATGAGAATGGTTATATTCAACTCCTTGGCAGAAGTAAAGAAATGTATAAAGTGTCCGGAGAACTGGTTTCGCCGCGCGAGGTAGAAGTTGTCATTTCTCAGCATCCGGCAGTCAATCAAGTCAACATCATCGGCGTGCCTGACAGGCTGACGACTGAAACAGGCGCAGCCTTCATTGAATTGAAGGACAATGAAACATGCACGCGAAAAGAGATCATTGACTGGTGTTCATCCCGGATCGCCCGTTTTAAAATCCCTCGTCATGTCTGGTTTGTTGAAGCTTCCGAGTGGCCAATGACGAGTACAGGCAAAGTTCAGAAATTCCGTCTGCAGGAAAAAGCTGAAAAAAAACTTTCCGGAAAAAATGATTAACTTAGAGATAGAGGGGGACTAACATGACTCATATGTGGCATCAGACAAATTTTCGAGTTCCATATAAAGATACCGACCGAATGGGGGTCGTGCATCACGGTAATTATATAACATGGTTTGAAAATGCCCGTACGGAATGTATGCGCCATTACGGACTTACATACAGCAAAGTGGAAAGTTTAGGCTTTCTGCTGCCAGTGCTTGATGTCAATGTTACCTATAAAAAATCAGCTCGCTATGATGATTGTATCGCTATTTTCACGCGAGCATCCAGTTATTCGCCGGTAAAACTGGAATTTGCATATGAGGCGAGGAAAATCAGTGAAGAAGAATTCTTGCATGGGAAAGGGAATGAAGCGGAAGCAGAAGAGCCTTTTGGGGAACTGCTTGCAAAAGGAACCACGATGCATATGTGGGTCAATCAGGAATGGAAACCAGCACGTATGGATAAGGCCGCTCCTGAAGTTTATGCTGTGATTCAAAATACGGTATAGAAATGGCACAGTCCCCGCTGCTTAATACCTCATAGAGATTTTAAGCAGCGGGTTCCTCGTTCAAAATAACATCCCGGGATCTTTGGTTTGATACTGTTTTGGAAAAAACGTCCGTATATGGGGATTTTTCATTCATGCTGTCTCTAAAGTTATCCATTCCGGTTCAACAAAAGCCTATTTTAATCATACATTGTAGACACGTACGGAAAAGGAGAAGTGTCTATAATGAATAACTCCAGGCAATGTCAGGCTGATCAGTATCTGTATGCGATTCAACCTGGTGATACTTTGAATTATATTGCACTTAGACTGGAGAAAAGTGTTTCCAGGATTATGGCTGCCAACCCCGGATTGGATCCGTTTAATTTAAGAGTAGGTCAAATCATCTGTGTTCCGGCATGTCCCCCTAATCACAGACCGATAATCATCCAGCCTGGCGATACCCTTTATCGAATTTCACAGACAAATGGGATAACAATTGCCAGTATTCTTGAAGCAAATCCGAGTGTTGACCCTAACTATCTGAGGGTCGGACAGCGAATTTGTATCCCGACAGCTTGTGCCGATTAAAAGTGGAGTTGCGGATGCACACTGAAAATCAAGGAAATCCAACGGCGGATTCCTTGATTTTTAAGTCAGCATTTACGAGCGATTTCGGCGATGTCTTTCTTTACCGCCTTTCATGGCATTTAATTCCTCTTTATTCTTGTTTTTCTTCTTTTTACCTTTATCAGTACTCAATTTAATGCCCTCCTCACCTTTAGCGTGAACTAAATTCCATAAATCATGTAAAGGGAAGGACGTTTATGTCGAGATTTTATACATAAGTTGTAATCCCACCAGTTTGTGGGTCCACCAAATACCATCCTCTGGTAGCGGTATGATTACCGATGACTTCATAGACGTGAATGAGATATTGATTATTGAGATTTCGGTCAAAGGTTACGTAAATATTTGGCTGTCCGGTTAAGCCCAATGCCCTTCGCACCAGATATTCGGCTTATGCTCCGGCTCAGGATCCACTTGACATGTTGTCCCTAAATGGAAATTCCATCACGCAACTTGCATTTTATCCATTGATTTCCTTATTTACACTGTTCTTTATACCCATTTTCTTTATTTAAAGTTTTTATTTTACTTCAGATTTTCCTGTTGCTCCCGAATGGATACTTGTCCAAGCTGTATCTTCTTTATTTCCATGCATGAAGTAGTACAGGACGGTCGTTGCGAGAACGAGCAGCCCCATTATGATATACAAGTTACTGTATCCGGTTAATGGGATGATGAAACCAAGCAAATACGGTCCAAATCCAAGACCGGCATCGAGGGCAATATAGTATGTTGATGTGGCCAGACCTATACGATAAGGCGGCGTCACCTTAACCGCAATGGCTTGTGTGACTGATTGCATATTACCAAATCCCAGACCAATCAGAACACCGGCCAGTAATAGGGTGATACTATTTTCCGCTGTGCTCAACAGCAATAGCCCTGCAGCAAATAGAATAAAAGCAGGATACATGACCGGATTTGCACCTTTCATGTCCATCAAGCGTCCTGTGAAAGGACGTGATACGAGTATTGCCACTGCATAGACAACAAAAAATAGACTTGCCATTTCGACCAGGTCAATTTCAATCGCATAAAAATTAATAAAAGAAAGGACACTGGAGTAGCCAAGGGATACGATAAGAATAATGAGTGCAATTGGCAGTGCATTTAGTTCAATAAAGTCTGAAAGCTTCATTTTAGCTTTATCAGCTTCTTTCGCTGGTTTTTTCATTACTGGTACATTTAAAAAGAGTGCAATGATGAAACTGATGATTCCCAGTGCAAGGCAAAAGCTGAAAATCATCGGGTAACCGGTATGCTGACTCATAAATAGCCCGATAAAGGGACCGATCGCTGTTGCCAGTGTAATGCTCATGCTGTAATAGCTGATCCCTTCGCCTTTTCGCTTTTCAGGAACAACTTCGGCAACAATCGTTCCGGTTGCCGTGCTCGCCATGCCCAGTGTAATTCCGTGCAATAGACGGGTAATAAGCAGAAAGGCAATTCCGATCTTGATAAAATACAAAGATGAAATCAAAACGAAAAAACCCAACCCGGAATAAAGCATGCGTTTGTTGCCAATGGTGGTTATCATACGACCGATAAACAGCCGGCCGATTAACGTTCCGATAATAAAAATACCAGTTACAAGACCGCCCTGGCTCTCGGAAACATTAAATTGCTCAACCGCATAGACAGCCATCGTTACCAATAATAAATAAAAGACTAAGTATAAGAAAAAATTTGCAGACGATACAATGATAAAGTCTTTCGTCCATAGTTTGACGCTTGACTGATTCACGAATCTTTCTCCTTACTTCATAATATTATTTCTGATTTCTTTCATCATACGAATCATTTTCAGTTGTTCCTCTTCCGTTATTCCACCCAAAATCTCTTGCTCAAATTGGTCAATAGTGACACGGACATCTTCATATATGGTTATACCAAATTTTGTAAGCTGTATCCGTTTTTCACGATTGTCTTTACCTTTGACCTGTTCCAAATAACCCAATTCCTCCAGACGGTTAACGTTTCTGGTTATGGTAGGCTTCTCGACGCCTTGGTAATGGGATATTCCGACGTTTGTTGCAGCGCCATAATTGTATAAGTAGTACAAAATGGTCCATTGCGCCCGGTGCAGATTGTGGTTGTTTAACTGTTCGTTCAGACGGTTTTCAAAAGGCCGGTACAATAAAATAAGTTGATGAAAGAATTTATGCACAGGCTTGATTGGAATAACCCCCTTTAATAGTTAGTGTAGGTAATAGTTAGTGTGAGTAACTATAATAGTTTATCAATTTTTTTAAGTGAATGTCCAGTTAAGGATTTATTGAATTAAATGGATTGATTTGAAACTTGATCTTTTTACATTTCGCGGACTATTGGTCTGACCCCGCTGTTAATAACGGAGGGAATTTTTAAATCTGTCGGAAAAAACAGGATACTTGTTTAATCCTGTTGAGTGCGTGAAAATAAATAGTAGGATTAAATATTTGTTAAGGAGGAATCACGTTGGCTGATAGTTTTTATGAAAAGCATCATGCGGACCATTTAAAACAACTGAAGGAACTTGCACCGGATCAGACAAGAGCTTTTGGGGAATTTAATAATGGTGTTTTTAAAGACGGTGCTTTAACCAGGAAGGACAAGGAAATCATTGCCGTCACCATTGCACATGTCACTCAATGCCCGTATTGCATTGATACGCATACAAAAAATGCCAAAAAGGAAGGCGCTTCCCTCGAAGAATTGGTTGAGGCTGTCATGGTGACATCCGCAGTGGAAGCAGGCGGAGCTGTCACGCACAGCACTAATATGCATAATGCGCTGGCAGATGACGCAGATGATACGCTGTATGAACGTTCAAACCTTAAGAATCTTAATCAGCTGGGCAAAAATGCTAAAGATGCATTCCAGGGCTATTCCGGATTCAATGAAGCTGCTATGAAAGATGGAAAGTTAAGCAAGAAGTTCAAGGAAATAATCGCAGTTGCTGTCGGTCATGCAACGCTTTGTCCGTACTGCATTGATGTCCATACGAAAAATGCGGATAAACAGGGAGTGAGTAAAGAAGAATTGTCCGAAGCGGTATTGGTTGCTTCCGCATTGCTTGCCGGCGGATCGTATGCGCATATGGCGAATATGATTGCGAGTTATGGTGAGTCCTAAGATCATAGAAAGGGTGGAAAACATTGAAAAAGATTCTCGTTGCAGGAGCTAATGGTCAAATAGGAAAGCATCTTGTTACATTGATTCAAAAAAGCGATAACCTGGAAGCAAAGGCAATGATTCGCAACAGGGAGCAAGCCTCCTTTTTTGAAAACCTTGGAGCAGAAACTGTCGTCGTTGATCTGGAGGAAGGTGCTGACGCAATTGCAAAAGCTGCTAAAAATGTTGATGCAGTCGTATTCACTGCAGGATCCGGCGGGCATACAGGTAAAGACAAAACCATTATGGTCGACTTGGACGGTGCTGTCAAAACGGTCGAGGCAGCGAAATCTGCCAATGTTAAGCGATTTGTCTTGATCAGTTCGTTTGATACAACACGCGAAGCCATTTTAGAAGCTAATTCATCATTTGCTCCATATGTAGCTGCAAAACATTATGCCGATGAATGGCTGAAAGGCTCCGATTTGGATTATACGATTATCCATCCCGGATTGTTAACGAATGATGAAGGAACCGGACAAGTTAACTTAGCATCCAAAGTTGAAAGAGATGAGGTTCCAAGGAAGGATATCGCAAGTGTCATCCTTGAAAGCCTGGAAAATGACGCAACGATCGGCAAGGAATTTCAGGTTGTCAGTGGAACTAAGTCTATTAAGAAAGCAGTAGAGTCACTTTAATATAAAAAGGTAGAACAAAGGCTCGGGGCGCCCGTTTAGCGACGTACGGACTGCGCCTGCGCGTCGCAGGTGGGTCGGCGTTGCCGTGCATCGCGGCGGTTTTAGCCGATCTGCCCCACTGGTCGCAGGAGATAAAAGAAACACGATGAACGTAAGTGAATCGCTGTTGACTTATCGGACGGAGGTGAAGGAAGTCACGCTAGTCGCTGGGTGCTGGAGCCGGACGTGGC
>NZ_DATGTT010000082.1:0-6235 GCF_035301675.1 Lentibacillus sp.
ACGAACCCATTGATACAAAGCAACAAAATTAGTTGAGAACCTTTAACAACGAATGCGGAATGGAGCGTGACATGTTGAGTACAACAACTAAGGATCAAACGAAAGTCATAACAGACTTATTAAATGGGACATTCTCATCCCTGGAAACAGTTGTGCCGATCAAACATACCAGAGCGAAACCCCAGTTATTAGAAAAGAACTTCCATATTGGGTATGGCGTATTGATTGGTATGACGGGTGATATCAAAGGAAAATTGGTTTTGTCAGGAGAGTCAACGGTTTTTAGTAAAATAGGTGAAACCATGTATGGCATGCCACTGGAAGGCGATATGCTTTTATCGTTCAGTGGTGAATTAGGTAATATGATTGCTGGCGGTCTCTCAACAACTATCGTTGAAAATGGCATCAATATTAATATTACTGCCCCTACGATGATGCAGGGAAATACGACATTATCGGGTTTTAAACAAGGACTTCGAGTGACGACTTCTTTTGATCATACAGGCAAATTAGATATTATGCTATTGCTTGATTAATAGATAGGGGAAGGATGTGGCAAATGGATACAAACGATTACATTGAGGTGTTCCTTGATGAGAGTAACGAACATTTACAATCAATGAATGATCATCTTTTGGAACTGGAGAAAAACCCGGAAGATCTCGAGATTGTCAACGAAATTTTCCGCTCAGCCCATACATTAAAAGGCATGGCCGGCACAATGGCGTTCGATGATATTGCATCACTGACCCATAAAATGGAGAATGTGTTCGACAAAATTAGAAATCAGGCGTTGGAAGTCAGTGAAGACGTGATAGACATTATTTTTGAGGCAATTGAGTCGCTCGAAGAAATGGTCGGGGCCATTGGTGAAGGTGAAGACGGAAACAAAGATGTCAGCCATCTTGTTTCGCACCTGGAACAATTGGAGAATGGAACATCAGCTTCAGCACCGGAACCGGATAAAGGTGATGAGAATGAAATAGCTGATTCCACACTTGAAATCGATCAGTACCAGATGACTGTCATCAAACAGGCAGGCGAACAGGGATACACCCCTTTCCAAATAACCGTTACGCTTTCCGCGGATTGTTTATTAAAAGCTGCACGTGTTTATATGGTATTCGAAGTCGTGGAACAGCTTGGTGAGGTGATTAAATCAGTTCCTGCTGTGGATGATTTGGAGGCAGAGAATTTTGAGCAGCAATTTTCCTTAATTCTTTTATCAGACGAATCAGCAGAAGGCATTAAAGCGGGTATACATAAGGTTTCCGAGATTGAGCATGTCGATGTGTCCATTTTTTCCATTGAAAAAGCTGAAGGTGAAGCAGAGAGCAGGAAAGATACTGAAGCCGGCAATCGTTCGGATAACCATGATTCAGCCAAACCTAAAAATAAAGGTAAAAGTGCATCGTCTAAAACCATTCGTGTCAGCAGTGAACGTATTGATTATTTGATGAATCTGTTTGAAGAACTCGTTTTGGACCGGGGCCGCCTTGATGACCTTTCAAATAAGTTAAACAATCATGAACTAAGCGAGACTGTTGAACATATTTCCAGAGTGTCACAGGACATGCAGGATTTGATTTTATCGATGCGTATGGTTCCTGTTGAACAAGTTTTTAACCGATTTCCAAGAATGGTCAGGGGACTGGCGAAGGACTTGGATAAAAAGATTGATCTCGAAATTGTCGGAGCCGAAACAGAACTGGACAGAACGGTTATCGATGAAATAGGTGATCCGCTTGTCCATTTAATCCGAAATTCTGTTGACCATGGCATTGAGTCGCCGGATGAGCGTAAACGGGCCGGCAAGCCTGAAGGAGGTAAATTAATCCTGAGGGCTTACCACAGCGGCAACCATGTTTTCATTGAGATAGAAGATGATGGGGGCGGCATCAATCGTGAAAAAGTGGCTCAGAAAGCCATTAACAATGGTCTTCTCTCCATTGAACGCGCTGAAAACTTACAGGATGACGATATTTATCAGCTTATTTTTTCCTCAGGTTTCAGCACAGCTGAGAAAGTCTCCGATCTTTCAGGACGTGGTGTTGGTCTCGATGCAGTACGGATAAATATTGAGGCACTGGGTGGTCATATAACGGTTGAATCTGAACCGGGACAGGGAAGCAAGTTTTCCATTCAATTACCGCTGACCCTTTCCATTCTGTCTTCCTTATTGGTTAATGTTCAGAATGAAACGTACGGCATTCCGCTGTCTTCTGTTACTGAGACCGTTCTGCTGGAAGAGAAGGATGTTATGTACTCCCATCGGCAAAAAGTGATGGATTTCCGAGGAAAAGTCGTGCCACTTGTGTCATTGCAGGATGTATTTGATGTGCCGGACAATGAAATAACAGATGAACAGGAACAGCCCTATGAATCGGTTGTCATTGTCAAGAAAGGTGAACGCATGACAGGTCTGATCGTCGATTCTTTCATTGGGAAAAAGGAAGTCGTTTTAAAATCACTTGGAAACTATCTGAAGGATGTGTTTGCCATTTCAGGGGCAACCATTCTGGGAAATGGTCAAGTTGCGCTGATCATTGATCCGAATGCACTGATTAAATAAACGAAGGAGGTCTCAACATGGATGAATCCATTAAAGTCGTTGTTTTCCGTATGGGTGAACAGCGGTATGGAGTTGATATCCAAAACGTTCTTGGGATTGAAAAATTACAAACTATAACCAATGTGCCACAGACATCTGCCTTTATTAAAGGTGTCATCAATTTACGGGGGGATATTACACCCCTCATCGATTTAAAGGAGCGCCTGCAGTTAGGTAAAACAGAGCATGCCGAAGAGACGCGGATTTTAATCGTGAATATGCATGATATTCAGGTCGGCCTGATTATTGATGCGGCAACGGATGTTATGGATATTGACTTAAGCTCTGTTGAACCGGCTCCGGAAGTGATCAATGGGGTTAATGAGTCCTTTTTAAGGGGCGTCGCTAAATTGGAGGATAATCTATTAATCTTGTTGGATTTAGAACACATTTTAAACTTGGATGAAGTCAATGAAGTCAGTGAAATAATTGAGGATTGATAATATAGGAGGAAGAAAAATGGCAACGATACTTGTCACAGATGACGCAGCTTTTATGAGAATGCAGCTTAAAGATAATCTTACCAAACTTGGCCATAACGTAATCGGTGAGGCGGAAAACGGGAAAGAGGCCGTTGAAAAATGCCAGGAATTAGAACCGGAGCTGGTAACAATGGATATCACCATGCCGGAAATGGATGGTGTGGAAGCTGTTAAAGAAATTAAAAAAATAAACCCGGACGTAAAGATTATTATGTGCTCTGCAATGGGACAGCAAAGTATGGTTCTGGACGCGATTAAGGCTGGCGCTGCCGATTTCATTGTAAAGCCTTTTAATGCCGAACGAATTAAGGAAGCGTTGGACAAAGTCCTATAAAACAACAACACTAATTAGAAGCTGCCAAGGAGAAAACTTAAAGATGAAAAAGTTATTAAACTTCAAACGTATAAGAACGAAAATTTTATTGGGATTTAGCATTGTACTTGTACTGGCTATTTTATTAAGTGCTTACAGTATATACTCTATACAAAAAACCAATAGTAGCATGCAGGACATGATAGACAAGGAAATAGCTTTATTAATTACTGACGAGCAGTTGGCAAATAATATGTCTGAAAGAACAAGCATGTTGAGGGGATTGTTACTATACGGGGATAACGATTATAAAGAGGAATTTAGTGCTGGTACAGAAGAAAATATAGCATTGGAGAATCGGGCCCTTGAGCTAAGTGAATCTGAACAACTGCAAGAACTCATCGATAAAAAAATTGAATGGGGAACTTTGACTGATGAAGTGATTGCAGAATATGAAAAAGGAAATATAGAAAATGCAAAGCACATGATGGAAAGCAAAGTACAAGCACTTGAAAATGAGCTAATAGATGGTTTCAACAACTTGGCTAGTGAAAGAGAAGCGGAAATAGAAGAAATCGGGAACAATATAATATCGAATGGGGAAACTCTTGCAATTATAGCAATGATCGTTTCTGGGTTAATGATTGTTCTAGGTATCTTTGTAGCGATTATTACGGACCGGATGATTTCAAATCCAATACAAGCTGTTGTGAATCGAATGAAGTTAATTGCGAATGGCGATTTAACTGAGGAACCACTTGAAACTAAATCAAAGGATGAAATTGGGCAGCTGGTGACGGCTACAAATGATATGAATCATAGTATGCGTGACTTGCTGAATCAAATAAACGGGGTTTCGGAAACGGTGAGCACTCAAAGTGAAGAGTTAACGCAATCCGCAAATGAAGTGAAATCCGGAACAGAACAAATTTCGACAACCATGCAGGAATTAGCATCCGGCTCTGAAACACAAGCCAATAGCTCAAGCGAGTTATCATCTGCTATGTCAACCTTCTCCACAAAGGTACAAGAAGCAAATGAAAATAGTGAACAGATACAGCACAAATCAAACGATGTCCTTAGCATGACAGATGAAGGCAGTCAATTAATGACTGCTTCCGAGCAACAGATGGATAAAATTGATCAAATTGTGCAGGATGTCGTTCAAAAAGTACAGGGATTGGACACGCAATCGCAAGAAATTTCGAAGCTGGTATCGGTTATTAAAGATATTGCTGATCAAACGAACTTATTAGCCTTGAATGCAGCGATTGAAGCTGCCAGAGCAGGGGAACATGGTCAAGGGTTCGCTGTGGTGGCCGATGAAGTAAGAAAACTGGCCGAACAAGTTTCTGATTCCGTTTCGGATATTACTGGAATTGTAGGAAATATCCAAAATGAATCCAGCGCGGTAGCCAATTCCTTACAAGCTGGCTATAAAGAAGTCGAAAAGGGGACGGAACAAATTAAAACGACTGGTGAGAAGTTTGATGGCATTAGTGAGGCCGTTACAAACGTTGTGAATAGCATTCAAACGGTAACTGAGAATATGTCTGAAATAGCAGCCAATAGTCAGCAGATGAACAGCTCGATTCAAGAAATAGCAGCCGTTTCTGAAGAATCCGCTGCAGGCGTACAACAAGTATCAGCATCGTCTCAGCAGACCAGCAGTTCAATGGAGGAAGTTGCAGCCAGTGCGGATGACCTTGCTAAATTAGCCGAAGATTTAAACGGATTATTTCGTCAATTTAAGTTGTAAAAGAAAGTAAATTGAGTATGGAAGTTCATTCAACAATGGACTTCCATACTTATAAGTGGGCTATTCAATGAAAAGGAGAAAACACATAATGGGTAGAATTGCAATCATGAAAGAATCGGGTATACTGCGTGATGGCGTTCAAAAGGTGATCATGAAAAATTTTCCAGGTTACGATCTATCAGTACACGATCCCAGACAGCAAAATGCACTTTTACGAGATTTATACTAAATTTCCGTTTCTCGGTTCACGCAAGATTGCTGAAATACTACAGAATAAAGGGGTGAATATCAACCGTAAAAGAGTGCAGCGTCACATGCGTGAAATGGGGATACAAGCCATTTATCCGGGTCCTAATTTGAGTAAACGCAATCTGCAGCACCGTGTTTATCCATATCTGCTGAAAGGAGTGAATATTACTCGGCCCAACCAGGTTTGGAGCATTGACATTACGTACATTCGCTTGCATAATAGCTGGATGTATTTAACGGCCATTATCGATTGGTATTCCCGCTATATTATCAGCTGGGAATTGGATCAGACGCTGGCAATTGACTTTGTCCTGGATGTCGTAAAACGTGCATTCACGTTCGCTACACCCGAAATATTTAACAGTGACCAAGGCAGTCATTTTACCAGCCCAAAATATATTAATCTGTTAAAAGAGCATCCATCTATTCAGATCAGCATGGACTCAAAAGGCCGGGCTTTGGATAATATTATGATCGAACGCTTTTGGCGAAGCCTTAAGTACGAAGAAGCCTATTTAAAGGACTATGGCAAGCCAAGAGTGGCTAGAAGCAATATAAGGGATTACATGGACTTTTATAATCATGAAAGGCCTCATCAATCCTTAGATTATCAAACACCGGCATCTATTTATTTCGGGTAGTCCGTTATCCTTTCCATCTTGGGCAATTATCTTCCCTGCGCCAGAACCTGTCAAGGGAAAATGCGCCCTTGACAGAACCTGACACAGGAAAGAGTTAGTCGGCAAGATGGGAAAGGGAAAACAATGATAACCCCACCTTATTTTTATAAAATTTGTGTCTTGACAATGGGGTCCACCATA